>PLTD01000117.1 GCA_003165335.1 Rhodospirillales bacterium
CTTGAGTCAAGTGCATACCCCTATAGGATTATTCAGGTTGACGGTAGACGATCCCAAGGCCAGCTGCAGCCCATCAATTGTTCGCAGGCATTCATGAATCAGATGGACGAGATCCATTGACACCTCTGGCTCGTCGCTTGGAACAAAGTCTTCGCCAGCCAGCGCGCGGCGATCAATTTCGTCGGCGTGCCGGAAAATAACGGCGTCGGCCGCGTTGATTGTGGCGCGGGCTTTGCCTGCCACAGTCTGGATCGTCGCCATTTCAGACATCGTCGCATAGGGAACGTTGAATGGCGTACGCTTCTTGGCCTGCTCGATGAATGCGTTCAATGCGCCCTTGGTCATTCCGGATGCGAGCGCCGCGAAGGCCGCCGTCGTCACCAGCATCCCACCAACCGGGCTATGCATGAAGGCGACACCCTTGTATTTGCCGCGCAGTCCTTCGATGAGTTGCATCAGCTCACCCATCTGGACCACGCGATGATCGGGAACGAACACCTCCTGAGATGTCTTGACGCTGTTGCTTGACGTGGCCATCAGTCCCATGACCTGCCAATCATTGAGAATTGTGTATTGGTCCGATGACAAGATGGCCATTGCCCGCCGGGGATGCCCGGTTTTCTCATCGAAATATTCGATTCCCACCGAACCCCATGCGGCGATCCGGCATCCGCTGCCGAACGACCATTTGCCTTCAACCATCCAACCGCCGTCGACCTTACGGCCTTTGCCGACTTGGGGCGAAAATACCGAAGCGCCAAACATGAGGGGACCGACCCAGGTGTCGACGATGCCGAACACCTCGTCTCTTGCTTTTTGGGGAAAGCCGAGAGTGTTGCGCGTTGCGCTCGATACGATGACCGTCCACCCTGCTGACGCGTCGGCCCGCCCCAGCGCATCGACGATCTCGACAGTATCGCGCGCGCCAAGCGCGTAACCGCCCAGTTCGATCGGCAAAGTTATCTTGAACAGTCCAGCTTTGTGCATGGCTTGAACCGTCGCGGGCGCCAATACACCAAGCTCTTCTCCCTCCCGAGCATACTGGCGAAGCAGATCGGCCATCGCGAATACACTGTCGCGCATCGCCTTTCCGGTGTCGCTCATATAAGGCGACTCCGGAAATTTCGACGACGATCGGGGTGGCGGACCATGTCTCATGCTACTATCCATTTGTCTTGAGGCCCGGGGCGCCGTCGACCGCTGCGATTGTTGCGCGGTTCCAGAGGTCTTGGCTTCGGCTTTGACGGCGATCCGCTGAGCGGTGGTGCAGGCTAAGCATCGTTACGCCGACGGCTTCGAAGGCAGAGGGGCGACCATTTTCTGGTAGGCGCCCCAATGCTCAACCAGCTTACCGTCCCGCACCCGAAACACGGTGAGGATGTACCAGTCGTAGGTTCGGCCCGGCGCGGTGGGGTCCGGCATCGGCTTCTGCATCATCACGCAAGCCAAATCCCCATTCACGATCACGCTTACGACGGGAGGGGGCGTACCCTGGTCCAGCGGCACCTTGCGGAAATGTTCGATTAGACCATCGCGCCCATTGCCCGTGGCGTTTGGATCATGCTGGACATATTCATCGCCGACAAACTTCGTCATCACTTCGACGATGTTTTCCTGCACCGTGTCGTCACGGACAAGCCTGCCTAACGCCACTTCGAAGTCGACGAGAAGTCGCTTGGTTGCGGCGATTGCGGGCGACGCCGACGCCGACACGGCTGCGAGAAAATCTTCTCGATCGAGCCAGGTGTCGAAGAGCGCCGGATCGTGTATCTGGGCGACGTCGCCAACGATGGTGAAATCATTCATGGCTTCGCAAACTCCTTTTCATTGACCTGGCCACGCTCCGGCACCGCGCCGCCGAACATGGGGAACGGCTTCAGGCCCAATAATCGGCGTCCGTTCACCTCTGCTTGCGGATCCAATCGAACCGCTCCGTGCGAAGTTAAGACGCGAATGTCGCGGACAAAGCGCTGGATCGGGTTTGTCAGGGCCATCGTCGATGACCCCAATGTCTTTTGCAGCAGGCTGATCGCGTCTTCGCAAAGGCTCGCAACGTAGGCGAGGCTCAAGCTGGTTTCCGAGTCCTCGTCATGTGTGAAGTCGAGCCCCGCCGCCGTCCTGGCATCCACCTGATCCGCGCAGCCTTCGATCGTCGCTTGCGCGACCTTGATCATTGCAAGCGCCTTGCCCGCGGCGACCTGGGCCGACGCCATGTCGGCAACGGTCGGATAAGGAAGGCTAAACGGCGCACGCTTGGCCGCCTGCTCCACGAAGCAGGCGAGCGTGCCCCGGGCCATACCCAGAGCGATGGCCATATCGCAGAGGGACACCGTCGTGAGCAGGGCGATGCCGCGCTGCTGATATCCATCGCCGTGATAGCGGTTATGCAGGTTCTGAAAACGTAAAGGAAATTCGCTCAAATCGAGGAAGCGAGACTCGGGAACAAATTCTTCCTCGCCGATGGCGAGGCTGTTGCTGGCCGTACCGGACAGGCCCATCACTTGCCAGTCGTCGACGATTTCATATTGCGAGCGCTTGACGACAACGACGCCGCGTCCGGACCCGCCCGAAATCTTCGGGTCAAACGCCACGCCCAACATCGCCCACTTGGCGTGCTTGCATCCGCTTCCGAATGCCCAGCGCCCCTTTACCATCCAGCCGCCGTCTACCTTTCGGGCGCCGCCGACCTTCGTCGCGTAGACCGAAGCGCCGACGATGGCCGGCCCGACCCAGCCCTGCGTATCTTTACGGACCTCCTCAACCACCTCAGGATCGAGCGCCAACAGGTTCTTCAGTCCGATGGCGACGAATCCGGCCCATCCGGCCGACCCATCGGCCTCGCCAAGCGTGGCGATGATCTCCACAAGGTCTCGGGCACCCAGCGCATATCCGCCCCAATCCGTCGGCATAGCCATCTTGTAGATGCCGATGGATTCCAGCGCGGTCAGGACCTCCGGCGTCAATGCGCCGATCCGTTCGCTTTCGACCGCGTGTTCACGGATCAGCGGGATAAGCGCCCTGGCCTTGTCGCGGATACTGCGACCAACGTCGGTAAGCCATCTCGATTCGACGGGCGCTGCCGGTGCCATGGGCGGCATGGGTCGCAATTCTTTCACCAATGCAGACATCCTTGATTTTCCCGCGTTTTGTCTAGACACATATGTACTATACGGTACAGTACAGTCCTGTCAACAGCTCTCTTAAGGACGAACTTGATTTGAGGCGCGTTTCCCGAACGGAGCGGCTAGAAGGCAGAACCTCTATTAGCCCGCCTTATCCGGGAGGCGGCCGACCGAAATCGCATTCAGGTGGGTTTCTTAAGGTCTTGAAATGCAACACAGCATCCGCGTAGGACTCTGATCATGCCCCACTCAGACCACAAGGTCTCGAAGACAAAACGCGAATTGATCATGGCCGCCGCCGTGGACCTTCTGCTTGCCAATGGCTATGAGCGAACATCCATGGATGCGGTGGCCGCGAAGGCCGGCGTTTCTAAAATGACGGTTTATGCGCATTTCTCCGACAAGCTTCGGCTTTTCCACGCTGTCATGGCCCAAGCGGCTTCAGACTTCGCGCTCGACCTTGGCAGCCTCATGGCGGGCCCTCCCGTTGCGGACCCGGAGGAACAGCTTACGATCGCCTTGATCGAGGTCGTGAAGGCCGCCTCGGCGCCGCAGTTGACCGCCTATTTCCGCGTAATAATTGCGGAAATCGAAAGGCGAAGTGAGTTGCAAGCCATGTTCGCGCAGGTCCAGGGTGGAATGCCCGACGTTATTCGAATAATAGCCCCGCTCATCGCCGAGGTCGCCAAAGCCCGCGGCTACGACATCGAATATCCCGAGCGATATGCCACGCTGCTGATCCGATTGACGGCACCGGGCACCCAATTTGACACGCTCGTTACAAATTTTCGACCATCGAACGAACTGTTGGAGGCACATGTTAGACTCATCGTTCGCATCTTCTTTGATGGTATCGGACCCAAAGGCGCCGGTGGGAAAGCCTTAGCGTTGCCTCCGTTTTACGTGTTTCCCCCGGGCGTCGATATCGACGCTGCTAGTGAGTAAGTGCCGCTGTTACGCAGTGCCTGGTCGCCATGATAGCGGTGAGGGTCTGCGCGAACGATCGGCTTGGATCGGAGAGGAAGGTTGCGACGCGGGCGAGCGTCTTCTCCTTCTCGGCATAGAGGACATGAAGAATGGCCCCGACCAACAGGGAATGGCCGGTCTTTTCCCAATGGTTACGACGTTCGAGAGCGCCTTCGGGATCGACCAGAATGTCCGCGATATTCTGAACATCCCGGATCTCGTCCGGTCCCTTGCGGACCTCGAGCAGCGGGTTGTATCGAGCACTGCGCGGATCGGTCGGATTGAACAGCAGGCAGTGGGAGAAGCGAGCGCGCCAACCGGCGGTCAGTTGCCAATTTTCTCCCTTGATGTCGTAGACGACGGCCGATTCCGTCCATGTGAGCAGGGTCGGGACGACGAGGCCGACGCCCTTGCCACTTCGGGTCGGCGCGAATGCCATGACGTGCTCGGGGCCGTCATGACGGAGATAGTCTTTCCCCAACCGGCCGAGGAACACACCGTCTGGATGAAAAAGGCCAGCCTGTTCAATCTCGCCCCGATTGGCCCAGCGTGAAGAGCCATAGGTGGTGACCAGCCGGTTCTGCCGCGCGCGCCAAAGCGAACCGATGACCGCGGTGACAATGCCAAGGATTCCGCCGCCGGCGGCGATGGCGCCGGCCTCGTTGAAGACCAAAGGCGCGTAGGCGTCGAAGGCGTACCACCATTCGAATAGGCGCCACGGGTAGTAGAAAGGATATGACAGTAGCGAGAACCATGGCGTCCCGAGCTGCGGTTGGTAGCCCAACTGCGCCGCCGCCCATTCCGTCGCGAACCACAAGGTCGCGATCACGACAGCGAAGACGATTAGTACCTGGCCGACAAGCAGCTTGGTCGGGGTCATTCCATGGCTCCGGGTTCAAAGCCGGTGCGTCAAAAATGACGTCACCGGGTGACCCGAATAGAATTCCGAAACCCTAAAACGGGCAATCGCCTTTATTTACGCTCTATTACGACATCCCGTTGAATTCGTAAGTTAATGTATTGCCGTCGTCCTTGATCGTATTCAGCTCCACTAAAAATCTCTTCCAACCGCAGCCTGTAATTTTGCGACAACTCTCGTGATCGCCATTAGCGACATCCGGGTACTCGACGTCGCGGGTCAGTGTGCTGGCACCAACGATTGTGATGACGATCCGTTCCGGCCACTGGTCCAATCAAGACGAAGGCAGCCCACTTGTGCCATATGACATAAATCTCTATATATACTGCCATATGATAGATGGAGGGCGCGATGCCTCAGATTCTACAGACTGCAATCAGCGAACCTTCGACCGGGAAAATAACCGAAGCCGAAACGGCGGCCATGCTGCGGGCCGTGTTCAATCTGTTCAAACGCTGGGGTGTAAGCGACGCGCAGGCGAAGCGCCTGCTCGGAGAGCCAAGCCAGTCGACCTTCTACCGGTGGAAACGCGGCGAGATCGGGACAGTGCCGCGCGATACGGTCTGGCGCCTAGGCGACCTGATGGGTGTCCACAAAGCGCTACGTTACATGTTCACCGAGCCGGAGCGCGGCTATGCGTGGATGTCGAAGCCGAACGAAGCCTTTGGTGGCAAATCGGCGCTCGATCGGATGCTCGGCGGCGCACCCAGCGACCTTTCCGCAGTTCGCGGCTATCTGGATGCCGAGCGGGGCGGATGGTAACGTCCACCCCGTCGGTTGCCGAGATCGACTGGCCGACCAGCCACCGCATCATCCGCACGATCTATCCACCCATTTGGCTGTTCGAGGATATCGCCGACCCAGCGGATTGGGATCTGATCGCAAGCGCCGAGGCGAAGACGAACCCGCGTGTGCGCGAACAGGTTGGTGATCTGAGCCTGGTTCCCGTTCACCGCCGTCTCTTCGGACCGACCGCCAGCATCGCAATGTCGGCGTTTACCCATGTATCGCGCGACCGACCGGGGCGTTTCTCCGATGGAAACTATGGGGTCTGGTATTGCGGTGATCGATTTGAAGTAGCGCTGATGGAAACGGCGTATCATTTCGAGCGCTTCATGCGCCGCACCAACGAACCGGCGGGAGACGCCCAATATCGCGAACTGACCACGCGCATCGTCGGCTCCCTGCACGATCTGCGCGACAATCAATTCCCCGAGTGTCTGGCCCCTGACGATTGGCGCCCGGCTCAGTCGCTCGCGGCTTCGTTGAGGGACTCCGGCAGCGATGGGATCGTTTACCCCAGCGTCCGCTGGCCCGCGGGGCAAGCTGCCGCACTTTTCTGGCCGGATCTCATATCCCTCCCGATCACCCAGGCGCAGACTCTCCAATATCACTGGGACGGGTACGAAATGACCCGATACTTCGTCATCGGCGGCTCGGATTGGTATGCTTTACCGGATCCTTAATGTTGTCCGTTCAAAAACACCGAGTGGACTGCGGAATTGATCATATGGTCGTAGGTGATCACAGCTGCGGTGAGAACATGAACGATAAGAGCCTCGGCAGCGATTTCGTCGATATCAAGTCGATGATGACAACCGTTTCGAGCACGAACCGCCACAAGCAGATAGAACGCTACCCGCTCTGCCTGCGACCCGATGCGTAGATATTCAAACTTCTTCAAATCGCCTTCCAAATCAGCATTTATGCCGTTGGTCAGTTTATGATTCGCCGCAATAATCTCCGTCATGCAAGCATCTACGATCTGCAGCGCACCCCGTGCAGCCTTGAAAATCATGTTATCGAAATCGGGACCGACAATTGCGCGCGCTTGGCGTAGTGCCGTGACTCCGCCGGCCAGCTCTATGCCGTTCCCAATCGAGCTAGTGCTTGATGTGAGAATGTCGCGCGCAGCTTGGCGTATGGCTATTTGGTTCTCAACTATTTGTCGCGGCGACCAAGATAGCCGTGCTTGCCGAAGTCGTGCATCGACTATCTCGGCCCTAGCGACGACTTCATCAGCAAACAGCTTAGCGACAGGCCGCAACTCGTTGATACCCGGCACACTGTTTGCTGTTCGCCAATCAAAGGTAAGCGCGTAGGCTTGCTGTATTGCGTCGGCATCTCGTGCTTCGAGTCTGACAGAAAGCCCATCTGCCAGCGCTTTGAGCAGGGTTTCCATGCTCACAAAGTCCGACCGCTTTGCCGAATTGTTTCAATCGAGCTCTCCCCCTGCGCGACGCCGGCCACAGGAGCATTGAATATATTTGTGATCGCTACCGACCGCGCTTTGGCGACATCGTCTGGCGAGAAGTTGAGGCCCCCTCCCTTAACACCAGCGCGGTCAAGTTCAACCGCCCAGCAGTGCAACCTGTTTCGGACACCCTCCAAAACACCCACCAACGCCGAGCGTGATACTGTAAATCGTGTAGGCGGTATAAACGGCAGTCCCCGCCGTCGTGCAATCTCTGCACCTAGCCCGGATTATGCAGCGCTGGTTGGCGGATGTGGTTTAAATCACTGATTTAGCGTATTATTTGGTTATCGAGGCCAATAAACGCGATTTCAGGAAAGCCACACCCGCCATGTTTGAGACTACGCTCCCGTTGCCTGGGCTGTCACCTGTTTGCGGCAAGAAACTTGAGGTTAAATTCGACGGTGGCGCATTGTCGTCGGACGGCGGGATCCTGGTGTTGCGGGAGGTCGAACAGCGGCTTCGCGTGGCCGATCGGCTAGCCGCCTGCATGGTGGACCCGCGCGCGCCCGATCAGATTACCCACAGTCTGGCCGATATCATCCGCTTTCGACTGCTGATGATTGCAGCCGGCTACGAAGACGGTAACGACGCTTGCCATCTTCGCAGCGATCCGATGTTCAAGATGGCGCTCGATCTTTCACCGTCTGACCGGGAGCTGTGTTCGCAGTCGACCATTTCGCGTCTGGAGAACCTGCCCGATAGTCGCGCCTTGCTGCGCATGGGCTCAGCTATGGTCGATCTGTATTGCGCGTCCTTCCGGCAGGTCCCCAAGCGCATTGTGCTCGACGTCGACGACACGTTCGACGCGGTTCATGGCGGCCAGCAACTCCGGCTGTTCAGTGGGCAACACGACGAATATGGCTTCCAGCCGATCGTCGTGTTCGACGGCGAGGGCCGCTTCATTACGGCTGTGCTGCGTCCCGCCAGACGGCCAGGCGGCAAGGAAATCCGCGCCTTCCTGCGCCGCCTGCTGCGGGCGATCCGGGCCAACTGGCCCAAGACCGATATCGTGCTACGCGGCGACAGTCATTATTGCAGCCCCGAAGTTCTCGACTGGTGTCGGGCCAACGGCCTCGATTATATCCTGGGGGTCGCGCCGACCACGACATTACGGCGCCACATCGAGGACCTCGAGGCCAGCACCAAGGTGCGCTTCGAGGCCGCGCCGAAGGCGGGAAAAGTGCGCCGCTTCAAGGAGTTCTATGACGGGGCCGCGACCTGGAGCCGGGTCGAGCGCATCATCGCGCGAGTTGAAGTCGGCGCGCAGGGCCCCGACACACGCTTTATCGTCACCAACCTGAGGGGCCCAAACGCCCGTGTCCTTTATGAGAACATCTATTGCCGGCGCGGCCAGGCCGAAAACCACATAAAATCCTGGAAGACACATCTGGCCGCCGACCGCACATCCTGCACCAAGGCCACCGCAAACCAGCTCCGCCTGTTCCTGCACGCCGGCGCTTATTGGCTCATGTGGGGCCTGCGCGCCTCGATGCCCAAGCGTTCAATCTGGCGCGTCGCCCAGTTCGACACTTTGCGTCTGCGCCTCATCAAAATCGCCGCCCGCGTCGTCGAAATGAAGACCATGATCCGGGTCCATCTGCCGACATCGTGCCCTGCCCAGCTCATTCTGCGGCTCGTCCTCGGACGGATCCCACGCCTCGTCACCTAACAAACGGGGCGTGACGCCCCAGAATCGAACCCGTTTCCTTCAAACCGCAAACCTCTTCCACCGCAAACCTCTTCCACCGCAAACACTGGCGCGATGTCGGTGACGATGACGGCCGTCCGCATGGCGGCGAAATCCAAAATCAGGCTGCCAAAAAGCGCGGGTGTTCCGCCGAAGCTCAAAGCGCTGCATAATGGCGGCTAGGTCCAACGCAATATAGGTCCACTCATGCTGCTTGGCAGCTTCAACCACGATTTCGCCGATTGGGTCTGCATACAGCAAAGGTTGAAAGTTGCCGGTCATCACGAGCCAGCGACCGGCGCCATTTCCAAATTCTATTATGCCCGGCAAACGCCTATAAACAGGGAGCGACTCGTCAGAGGAGTACCCATTTTCCTCATCGTCAAAAAACTGAGTTAGGCCGTCTATCCCCAACCGAGATGCGGCTAGTCGCGCGATCCGCAAGAGCTGCGTGACCGGGACACCGTCATTCATGCCGCCAAGCAGCAGTTGCTCCACCAAGTTCCTGCCGGGTAGCTTCACGTCTGAATCCCTATTGCCGAGTCCCTAGCGTGGAATTGGAATTAACACGTTGCGGCTCGCCCTCAAATGGTGCGAGACACCGGAAGTAACAACCGACGAGCTGGGGGCGCTGTCGCGCTGGCGAACGCATCACCTGTGTCGCTCCAGATTGGTATCAAGAGGCGCTCGGTTGCGGTTCGGAGGCCGGATTTCCGGTCATCAAAGCGTCGATTCTATCGGCTATTCGATCGGCGGCTTCTCGAATTGGATCATCGCCGAGATGAGCGTAACGCTGCGTTGTCGAGGTATCGGCGTGCCCCAGCAATTTCCCGATCATTAGAAGACTATGGCCGCCCGCCGCTCCTACACTGGCGAAAGAATGGCGAAGATCGTGTATCCGCAATTTTCCTAACCGCGCGCGCGTGCGCAGCAGAACCCAGGCCCTGGGTAGGCCAACGAAGTGATGTCCCTGCTTTGCGCCAGGGATGACGTACGGATTGCCCTCGATACGCTTCAACCTGGAGAGAACCTCCAGCGCGACTGTGGCAAGCCGAACATCCTTTTGGCCGGTCTTACTGTCGTGGAGCCGCAATAACCGTAGCCCGTAGTCAATGAAGGACCATTGGGCCGTGAGAATTTCAGATTTGCGACAGCCCGTCAGAATGAGAAGCCGGACCGCGGCTATAGCCGGTGGCCCCGCTATTCCGCAGGGCGTCGCCGGTGCCTTCCCGTTGCTCCCGCCTTCAACCCAATCATTATGCGCTGTCTCGTATTGAGCCCACGCTTCTTCAGCCTCGACCAAGGCGGCGCCGAGCGCAAAAAACTGAGCGCTCGACAGAAATGTTTCAGTCCTGCGATCCCGCGCCCGCTTTATGCCGCGCGCCGGATTGGCAACAATCATCCCGTCGCTTACAGCGAATGTGAGAATGCCGCCGAGCAATCCAACTGTCCGAGCGGCAGTACCCTTGCCACCTTCGACGATTGCACGGCCGCGAAGTTTCGTTTTCTGGTCGGTCGCCGTCTTGCCTGCTGCGACGTCGTCATGGAATTTCTGAATATCCTTTTGGCGCAAATCCTTGACGCGACGTTTCCCAAGCAGAGGTTTGATGTGTCGTTCAATGCGTCCACGATCGGTCGCGAGGGTCGATGCTTTCTTGTGGCCACATCCTGAAATTAGATACGCGTCGCACAATTCGGTGACCGTCGGCGCTTCGCGATCAGTCTTCTTCATTGATAAGGGGTCCTTCCCCTCGGCTACGCCGGCGAGGAGTCGTTTCGCTTCATCACGCGCTGTATCAACCGTAAGCGGACTTCCAAACACACCTATTGTATATCGCCGGGTCGAAACCCCTCGGCCGCCGGGGAACGGACGATACTACAGGACGAAGCTCTTTACTCCTTTCGGGGTGACCCGAACGCCGAAGCCGCGCACGTCTTTATCCCAGAGAAAGCGGTCAGTCGCCGCCGGTCCCAAATCATCCAACTTTGACTTGGTCAGCTTGACCGACCTCTCGCGTTTGCCGTCCATGATATTCCTTCGATCGTCAGCACGGGCGAGGTTTCGCACCACTCCACGTAATCACCACGTAACCACCAGGAAGGAAATTAGAGGAAATTTGCGACGACGGGAAGATAGAGAAATCATTGTATTATAGTATGTTAGGCTACTTCATCGCGCTTCGTCGTGCGGCAAAAAACGCTCTCCGAAGGCAGAGGTCACAAGTGCGAATCCTGTCGAGTGCGCCACAAGCAAAACCACGCATCGAAGCCGACGGGACCGCAAGTAAACTTGGAGCTTGATCGAACTGGGTAGCGCGGGGCGTCTGGTCTTCCCATGTCTCTGCTTGTCGACAGAGAAACCCCGATTAGAAAAGGCGCCAGATATGTCCACATCACCGGATAGCAACGTAGGTGAAATCCCCCGGGCTCTCGAGCGGGCAGAAGTCCCACTTTATTTTCGTCAGTTTAGAGATGGTTCGGTTCTGAAAAAACTTGCCCATGCTGGAAAAGGACCTTTGTACCAGCTGATTGGGAAAAGGGCCTGGTATGACGGGGCCCACCTCGAGCCAATATAATTACGGACGGTGACAAGCGCGCCACCACAGACAACTCATCTGCCGGCATGCGGAGGCGACGAGGCCGACCTACTAAAGCCGCGCTGTGGAAGCGGATCCAAGCGCAACAAGCGCGTAGAGCCTAACGCGTAGGAGTTAGGTACCTTCAGACATCGACTACGCGACGGCTTCCCGAGCCTGCACGGCAAAGTGCTTGCGGCGGAGCCAGTGCGCTAATTTGGGATCGCCTAGCAAGCTAGAGCGATCGGGCCAGGGCCTGCATACACCGAAAATCAGATGGCACCAGCGCGTACATGGCGGTCGTGAATCGGTATTGACCGGCGAGAAAGCATACAAGAACCCGGTTTGATCGTACGTAAAGCCAATTGGAACGCGCCGCAAAAGGGCCGACAATCCGTTGGGGAGCGCTGTCCGAGTTATCGCGCTGAGAGGGCGATGTCCTGGGCCTCTNNCCGTGAAAGGGCGATGTCCTGGGCCTCTAGACGATGGGGACTAGGGCCGAGCAAGGCGGCTGATATAATCCTCCGTCCCCCCGATTGCAATCAGCCTTGATCGGACAGGAACGATCAGGCGCTGCGCCGGAAACGGCGAAGCACGGTTTGGGGATCGAATTGCTCGACTGCGGCGCGTAACTTGCCGATGTGCCCGCCGATCCGAAGCACCTCCGCAATACGACGGTCGAGAAAGGCGGAACTGGCTTGATTGCCCTCGCTCGAATCCTGCAACCAGTAAAGCGTGGTGGACAGAAGAACGCCGCCCAGCAATCCGCGCTTTGTGTAAAAGTTGAAATCCGTCGACGCATCGCCTGCCGCACGCCAAATGGCGTCACAGGTCCTATATGTCAGCCGACTGGCCAGACCAGCCCGTCGTGGCGCGGCCAGCCAGGCTGTTGCCTTGCGCGCCGCCTCTCGCCAGCGCCCCATCGCTTCGAGCCGCGCCCAAACTCCCATTGCAATGCGCTGATGCGTTTTTAAATGCGCCACGTCATCGGCCTGCATCGCCACCACCGCCTTACGGTCGGCCCAATCGGACCAATGTGCGATGGCGTCGGCGGTGCCGTCCGGGAAGGCATGCAACAAACTCTGCTTGGTAAAGCCTGCATCGGTGGCGCCCGCCTCTAGGGCGGTCATCGACCAACCATCGAAGGCGACATGCGGCAGCGCCGCCAACAGGATCGTGTCCTTTAAATGCTCCATCGTCTTCGCGTGACTCACAGCTCGGTGTCCTCACCTTGCGCAACTGCGGCCGCTGCCTGAATTTCCGGGCCATAGCCCAGCGTCGCGAAATCCCGCATCCTGTCCAGATAGAGTATCCCGTCCAGATGATCGACCTCATGCTGCAGGATGCGCGCTTGAAATCCCTCGGCCTCACCCTCGACTCGCCTGCCGTCCGGCAGCCAGCCTCGATAGGCAATGCGCGCGTGACGTGGAACAACGCCTCTCAGTTCCGGCACCGACAGGCAACCCTCCCAACCCAATTCGATCGCATCGCCAATCGGCTCGAGCTCAGGGTTGATCAGTGCCGTCATCCGCAACGGCTCATCCACCGCAGATCGGTCGGCAATCAGGCGCATGACGATGAGGCGCAGAGAACTGCCGATTTGCGGAGCTGCCAGCCCGACGCCGGGGGCCTCGACCATGGTTTCCATCATGGATTGAGCCAACGCATTGATATCGGGGTGGGTGGGATCGACGACTGTGGTGGCGACACGGCGAAGGACGGGAGCGCCCATTCGCACGACCGGCAAAAGAGACATGTCCGCAAGGCCTTTCAAATTCAGACTTGTAGTGCTAGAACGCGCATCCAAATTACATGCCATCAACTTTGAATTCGTCAACACCGGGCGCGCGTTCATCCCATATCGGGAAAACCGCCGTCCAACAACGGGAGTAGGACCCATCGTCCACGTTCTGGTCCGCGACAACAATGTCGATCAAGCTTTGCGCGCACTCAAGAAGAAGATGCAGCGCGAGGGCATTTTCCGCGAGATGAAGCTTCGCCGCAGCTATGAAAAGCCGTCGGAAAAGCGCGCCCGCGAGCAGGCTGAGGCGGTACGCCGCGCCCGCAAGCTTCTGCGCAAACGGATGGATCGCGAAGGCTTCTGAGTCTTCGCGGCCGCGTTACTTCGGCCAATCGATATCGCATTCGATAAAAGCTCTGCCTCGGCGGAGCTTTTGGCGTTTCGGCCTTCTGCTGAAAGCCGACATGAATTGAACATCACAGACCAAGTCCGGTTACCTCTCGGTCGCTGTTTCGGATTGCCACTCTAGAATCGTTCGGCGGAGCAATTCGAATCTGCGATCTCCGGACCCATTCAGCAACTGATCTCGCTCCTGGGTCATCGCACCTTGCAGCACCTGCCAATCGTCATCGGCCAATATTCGTGCGATGGCTGGGAAAAATTGCGTCTCTTCCAAGGCACAATGTTGCCGCTGCTGCGCGATGAAGTCCTTGGCAATCTGGACAAATATCTGGCGCGGAACCTCAGCGTCGTTCAGCACTGCGGTCAACGCTCCGCCCAAAGCCCGCAGCGCGGCTTCGATATCACGATGCGCCTGCGCCAAATCTCCAATCTCCTGCACCACGGAAGGGTCGCGCTTTCGCAATCTGTCGAAAACCAGGTTTTCCTTTGGATGATGGCAGCGGTCGGGGAAACCCTGGAAATATTCCACCGCCGCAGCGACGATTTCATAGTCTGCCTGATCGCCGATTTCGAACCGGCGGAGTTGCTGTTCCAGCACGTCGAGCACGCTGACTATATATCCGTGTTCTCGCCGCAGCAGGTCTATGATCGGCGGCATTGAAATGGCTCCCGGGCGGTTGCGACGGGCTCAGTAAATCCGAGTTCGAGAGCGCGTGATTTGACTTAGCGCAATCGCGCCGGTGCGATTATCATCACAGGACCCGACAAAAGATGGTTACGGCGCGGGATTAGGGGAGGATTGCATGGGCATTGTCATTTCAGCGGACGAACATCTGGTCGAGCCGGTCGAATTCTGGAGCGATCTGTTGCCCGATTCCCTGCCCGCTTCAGACCGTGACTTGGCGCCCAGGCTCGAAGGCGGCGCGCTGGTGGTCGATGGCCAAAGCATGCCGGTCTTTCTACTTTTCCCTGAGTTGATCGCCTATTCGGACGCACAACCAGGTGTCAGCGACGTGGCGGGACGGCTAGCGATGATGGATTCGGAAGGCATCGATACTTCGATCCTGTTTCCGCAGCGCGCGATGGGCATGTATGCGATCAAAGACCCGGCGCTGCGCACCCGCTGCATTAACGCCTATAACGAGTGGCTGGCCGGCTTCTGTGCCGCGTCGGGGGGGCGGCTTATCGGCGTACCCATCTTGCCTACGGTCTACCAGACTGATCAGACTGCCGATTATCTGGCCCATTTGAAGGCGCTGGGCTTTCGCCTGTTTACGATGCCGAATGCAATCCGCGGCACAACCTATACGGCGCCTGAAATGACTCCCCTTTGGACGGCGATCGAGGAAAGCGGCCTCGTTACCTCGTTCCACACCAGCGAAACGCCCGAAAGCAACGGGCCGGGCGGGCTGGGCACATTCCTCATCCGCACCACTCAGCCCTTTCGCAACGTGTGGGGCAATTTCGTTTTTACCGGATTGTTTGAACGCCACCCCGGTATAAGGCTGCTTTTTGCCGAGGGCGGGATCAGTTGGGTGCCCTCCGCGTTGGATCACGCCGACCGAATCCACTCCAGCTTCGCCGATTTTCTGAAGCCGCGCCTGCCGCGCAGGCCCAGCGAATACTGGTTCCGCCAATGCTGGGCCACCTTCATGGACGACCCCCGGGGGGTGGAGCAAATCGACCATATCGGCGTGGATAGGGTCTTATGGTCATCCGATTACCCCCATCCCGAAGGCACGCGGGGCAGGACCCATGAACTAATGGGCGAATTGCGGACGCAATTGGGAGAAACGCGAGCCAGTGCCGTTCTGGGTGGTAATGCTGCAGAATTGTTGGGCTTGGCCCGACGCCGCTTGCCTGGGGAAGCCCCGACTGGAATCGGACACCCCAAATATAATCCTTAAGTAACAATATATTAGTAAAAATTCGACAAAAATCTATTCGGATAACGGCTGCGTACAGTGCCTATCGATCCGAGCGGCGACGCTCGCGGATCGGCAAATTCATGGGCGGTGTGCCAATGTTTGAAGGAGTGGATATGTCGACAGCCAAAGCGTGCGACGAAAACCAGGACGAACTCGCCCGCCTTCGCGCATTGACCGGGGTTGAGCGCGCATTGTGGGAACTGGCGATGAATATCCTCGATGTGGCGCGGGCGCTGGAAAGCCCCTGCTGCTGGGCTCGCAGGCCTGGGCTCTGGTCAATAATATCGACGAACATCGGTCGATTGCCGGATACGCCCCATCGAACGCTGAGTTAGCGAATGTCCTCGACATTGCGGCAGTCCGGTGGTGCTGGCATCGCTTGAGGTCGCGGCCGCAAGCCTTGCCGAGTATCGGGCACAAGACATGACCGAACTGGATTCAGCGCTGCAGAACGGATATGGCGACGGCTACAGAGGGGAAACCCGTACCACCAATTTCGATAATTGACTGGGCGCGAAGAGCACCAAAAGCTTATTCCGGCTGAAGTACTGCGTCGTCCGTGGACTCGATCAGTTTGATTCGACGGGTCAGCGTGTCGGAGGGTTTATTGCCAAAGCGCGGGAGCGCCAATTCTCCGGTTTCAACTGAGCCGACAAACGCACCTATAAGCAACGCCATCACCGCGTCGGTCACTTCAGCCGATCGTCCGGGCAGGTAGATCTCGGCGAAACTTGTCGCCAACAGGATCACCGCAATCAGGAGTGTGGCGTTCCTCACGGATAGTCCCGTCCGGACCAACAGCCAAATGGCGCTTCCATACAAAAAGAATTTCTCAAAGAAAGCCTGAACGTCTGTGTCGATGGAGCCCCGCATAAAACTGAAGAACGGAATCATTCCATAGCGACCCGCGGTATCCATCAACCGGAAGGGGGTCAGTCTGAAGGCAACGATATAAGCGCCCATGACCGCGACCACGGCGACAGTCCGGACGTCTGGCCAGGGCGAAAGCGCTCGCCAAATAAAAAAGGCCAAAACAAGTCCCACCACCTGAGCCAGATTGATCCAGGTCGAAATAATGAGCACGCTCGACAAAAAAATAAATCCGGCAAAACGCCAGAAAAGCGCCGCTCCTCGTCCTGAGGCGGCCAGTTCATCGATCAGTGCCCGAATGGCGAGCCAGATCGCCGTTTGCCGGAAAAGCCCATAGGCTGTGAGTTGAGGGTTATGAAATAAGGGTCTCAGTGCACCGGTATATTTGTGCATGCTGATGGTCGGCACATAGGGGTAGAGCCTGTAGCCCAGCCAAGCGGCCAACAGCAGCGCGGGAATCCGATTGGCGGACAGTTCACGCAACAGAGGCCATCGGAAATCCTGACCGAAGAACCATCCGGCGATCGCGCCCAGCATGGTGCCAATGGTATTCGCGTAAAAATCAGTCGCTTCGGTATCGCGCCCGGTATCGTAATATTGGCTGATCTCCATGCTCAGGCTGAGTGTAGCGCCGATCAATATCGCCCCGCCGAGGCGTTTCAGACTGGCCTTTTTGCCGACGCTGATCGCGCAGGAAAAGCCCAGCGGCATATAGAGCAAAATATTCGAAACAAAGTCGCCGCGGCCGGGCGTTTTATCCCAGTTACCCAGCAGTGTGCGCAGAGGGCCTATACCGCCCGGCACCGCATGGAATGCAAACGGAAAGAGTGAGCCATAGGTGATCATCGCCATAAAAAGCGCGATCGCCACCTTGAGATTGCGCTCGGCTGATTTTGAGGCTTGATCCGCTGCCGGAGCGCGAGGTTCAGGTTCACCCATTGCAAAAGAATGCCACTGCAAGAAGGGCGACGAAACAAGAATCGCTGGCGCCATTCGCGAACACGCTTCGCGTTCCGTCGTAAGCGGAATCGACCTGATTACTGTTTCGTTGCTGTGAAACTGCCGGTGAAGCCGCGCACGATAATTTCGCCCTTCATCGCCGTGTCCGAGGTCAGCGTACCCTGGAAAGCCAATACTGCCTGATGCGCATCCCAACTCCAGCCGACCTTGTTACCCGCAATGGTCGCCTGCGTGAAGTTCTCAAGCTTTCCATAATATTCGCAGGTCGCCACCACGCCGGGTCCGTCGGCTTTAAAATGGCAGGTCGTATCGACCGCGTTGAAAAACACGCTGCCGTGAATCTTCCAGGCGCCGATAATTTCGGCCGATGCAGCGGGGCTGACAGCAAAGATCGCGAAAGCCAGCAAAAGAGACTTCATCAGCGTTGCCACTCCGGTTCGTTCGCTACGCGTCATTACAACGGCGCCGCCGCCTCAGCCAACCAGTCGCGCTCAACCACATCCAACCGGTCGGCCAGGGTGGCGTAAACCCGGGCGTGATAGTCATCAACCCAGGCCCGCTCCGGAGCCGTCAGCATCGCAACGTCGATCAGGTCGCGATCGATCGGAGCCATGGTCAGCGTCTCGAACTCCAGCATCGGCCTCTCGGCGTTTGGCATGTCGGCTTTCTTGACCAGCACCAGATTCTCTATTCGGATGCCGTATTCGCCGGTGCGGTAATAGCCGGGTTCATTGGACACGATCATTCCGGGCTCCAACGGCGCCGCCCCGTTCTTGAAGATGCGCTGCGGCCCCTCATGCACCGAGAGATAGCTGCCAACACCATGACCGGTTCCGTGGTCGTAATCGACGCCGGCTGCCCATAAAGGCGCGCGGGCCAGCGCGTCGAGTTGGCCGCCGGTCGTGCCTACGGGAAAGCGGGCCTTGCCGAGTGCAATATGGCCCTTCAGCACCAGGGTGAAGTGATGGCGCATATCCTGAGTGGGTTCGCCCAACACCATTGTGCGCGTGACATCAGTGGTAGCGTCGAGATACTGCCCGCCGCTGTCGAGCAGATACATCATGCCATGCGCCAATCGTCTGTCGCTGTCGGGCATTGCCCGGTAATGGACGATCGCCCCGTGCTCCGCCGCACCTGATATAGTGTCGAAGCTTGGACCCATGAACATTTCCTGGGCTTTCCGGAATTGCTCCAGGCGGTCGGCGGCAGTGATCTCGGTCGGCGGATCCAGCTTCATTGCTTTGTCCAGCCACGTGAAGAACTTGACCAGGGCCGCGCCATCGCGCCGGTGGGCCTCGCGCGCACCCTCGATTTCGATGTCGTTCTTGATCGCCTTGGGCAACTGACAGGGGTCAGCGCCGGCAGAGGTTTTGACGTTGGCATTATTGAGCCGGTCGGCGACCCAGGCCGGTGTATTGGCGGGGTCAAAGCGCACCATCTTGCCCATCTTGGCCAGCCGCTCCAGTGTTGGACCGAACTGATCGGGCCGGGCGGTGGTAACCGTGTTGCCCAGATAGGCCAGCGTCTCGGGGCTGAGTTTACGCTCGTCCACGAACAATGCGACATGACCATCCGCCATCAATATCGCGAAGCTAAGCGGCAAAGGGGCGTTGGGCACGTCCCCTCCCCTGATGTTTAGCAGCCAGGCGATCGAATCCGGTTGGGTTAACACTGAGGCGCCAATTCCCGAGGCGGCAAGCTCGCGCCCGATCTGGGCTCGCTTTTCACCCGAGTCCACGCCGGCATAGGCCAGCGGGTGGGGCACGACAGGGGCCAAGGGCGGGGCCGGCCGATCGGTCCAGATTTCGTCGACAAGATTAGGTGACAGCGCCTTGGTGTCCATGCCCGCGGCCGTCAATTCCGCCTTCAGCGTCTGAATTTGCGCCGCGGAATGCAGCCAGGGATCATAGCCGACGAGATCGCCCTTCTGTAGATTTTCGCGCAGCCACGCGCCGAAGGGCTCGGTGATCAGGTGATGGACTTCATACAGCTTCTTGGGGGCCTGCTGTGCCGCCTGCAGCGTATAACGGCCGTCGACGAACAGGGCAGCCTTGTTGAGGAGCACAACCGCCAAACCCGCCGAGCCGGTAAAGCCCGTGAGCCACGACAGACGTTCGGCCGAAGCCGGAACATATTCGCCCAGATGCTCGTCCCCGCGGGGGATCAAAACCGCATCCAGCGCTTGTGCCGCCATCAGCTTACGTAGCGCCGTCAGACGTTCGACAGGCGTGGAATTCGTCATGGTTGCCTCAATATCAAAGTCGTCCATTCGCCGATCGGCTTGCGGCCGACCAGCCGCAGGCCCACAGCCCTATGTGCCGCCAACACTGCCGCTTCCTGGCGGCGAAGCAGGCCGGAGAGTATCGCCGCGCCGCCCGGCTTAAGCCGCCGTCCGAGCGCCGGAGCCATCCTGACCAGCGGACGCGCCAATATGTTCGACACAATCACATCGAAACGCGGACCACGCGCCGCAAGGGGGCTTAAATATCCATCTCCCTGGACCGCGCAAAACCGGCCCGCCACGCCGTTCAAACGCGCGTTTAAATTGGCTACACGCGCAGATTCTGCGTCTATATCCACACCGGCCACCCGCGCAGTCGGAAATAATTTGGCGACGGCAATGGCGAGAATGCCCGAACCGGTTCCCATATCGAGCACGCTTGCAGGCGCCGCGCCGTGCTTGGCGAGGTCTGAGATCGCCAGCAGGCACCCCTCGGTGGTGGCATGCTCGCCCGAACCGAAGGCGGTGGCCGCGTCGATATGAAGTGCAATCGCGCCGCCCGCCGCGGCGGGCACATGCGAGCCATGAACATAGAAACGCCCGATATGGCGGGCAGGGAAGCCGGCATAGGCCTGGGCCAACCAATCGGCCGGCGCAAGCAGTGCAATATCGAGATTTGGCTCGGGCAGCCCGTTCACCGCCGCGACCAGCGCCAAGCCCGCGTTCAGCGCCGCCGAATCCGGCGCCGAACGATAAAGCGCAGTGATCGCCCAATGAACGGTCCCGCCGACTTGATCGGGAACCTCGAAAATCGAGACACCGACCGAGTCCCGCTCCATAAAGTCGGCGAAAGCCTCGGCCGGGCTGTCGCCCAGTTGCACCGTCGCCTGCCAAAGTCCTGATCCGATTTCACGCATGAGCGCAAGTTAGCAGTCCCGCATCCGCTTGGCACCACCCTCCCATATTCAAACCCGTCGCTTTCCCGCAATCGCCCGCGTTAAAATCGGCGTGCTAAGCTACGTTGGGCGAATCCGGGGGGATGTGTGAGTATCTTAGGGAAAGTAGGCTGGCTTGCCGTGGCTATAGTCGGCGCCGCAGCATTCGCAATGTTGGCCTTTACGCGGGGCGAACCAGTGAATGCCGCTTGGATGGTCGCCGCGGCATTGTGCACCTATTCCGTCGCTTACCGCTTTTACAGCAAGTTTATCGCGACGCAGGTCCTCAGGCTGGATGCGGCTCGGATAACGCCCGCTGTGCGGCTGGAAGACGGCCTCGACTATGTACCGACCAATCGATTCGTCCTGTTCGGCCACCATTTCGCCGCCATCGCCGGCGCAGGACCGTTGGTCGGGCCGGTGCTCGCCGCTCAGATGGGCTATCTTCCCGGAACGCTCTGGATTCTAGGCGGGGTCGTCGTCGCCGGTGCCGTTCAGGATTTTGTAATACTCACATTCTCGACCCGTCGAGACGGCCGCTCGCTGGGCGATATCATTCGTTCCGAAATGGGCGCCGCTGCCGGCGTAGTTGCCTCCATCGGCATCGTCATGATCGTCATCATCCTGCTGGCCGTACTCGGACTGGTGGTGATCAAGGCGCTGACCGGCAGCCCCTGGGGCACCTTTACCGTCATGGCGACCATCCCGATCGCGGCCCTGATGGGGCTCTATGGGCGCTTCCTGCGCCCGGGCCGGGTCGGAGAAATCTCCCTGATCGGCATCGCCCTGCTGCTGTTCGCGATCCTTTACGGTCGGACAGTGGCCGAAACCCCGACTCTGGCGGCACTTTTCACCTTCAAGGGCGAAACGCTGGCTCTGATGCTGATGTTTTATGGCTTCGTCGCTGCCGTGCTGCCCGTCTGGCTGCTTCTGGCGCCGCGCGACTATTTATCGACCTTCCTTAAGATCGGCACGATCGTGGCCCTGGCTGTCGGCATCGTGATCATCATGCCGGACCTCAAGATGCCGGCGGTAACCCGCTTCATCGACGGCTCCGGGCCGGTTTTCTCAGGCAATCTGTTCCCGTTCCTGTTCATCACCATCGCCTGCGGTTCGGTATCGGGCTTTCATGCCCTGGTCTGTTCCGGCACCACGCCCAAGATGCTGGAAAACGAATCCCAGGCGCGCTTCATTGGCTACGGCGGGATGCTGACCGAATCGGCGGTTGCGATCATGGCTCTAATTGCCGCCAGCGTGATCGACCCGGGCCTTTATTTCGCGATGAACAGTCCGGCAGCGCTGATCGGCACAACCGCCGACCACGCAGCCGAGGTCATTTCAAGCTGGGGCTTTACCATCGGTGGCGATACGCTCAGCGCAGCCACGCACGATATCGGTGAGACGACATTGCTTTCACGCTCGGGCGGCGCGCCGACCTTTGCTGTCGGCATGGCGAATATTCTGGCCGGTGCGATCGGCGGACGCGGCATGCTGGCTTATTGGTATCATTTCGGCATCCTGTTCGAAGCCCTCTTCATCCTGACCACGATCGATGCCGGCACGCGAGTCGCACGCTTTATGATCCAGGATTTAGCCGGAATGGCCGTCCCCGCTTTTCGCGATACCGGATCTTGGGGCGCCAATATCGCCGCGACCGCACTGACGGTCGCGGGCTGGGGCACGATACTTTATCAAGGTGTCGTCGACCCGCTCGGCGGTATCAACACGCTGTGGCCGCTATTCGGAATCGCCAATCAAATGCTGGCTGCGCTGGCCCTGACCCTGGCGAGCGTTGTGCTGTGCAAGATGAAGCGCGAGCGCTATGCCTGGGTGACAGCCCTGCCGACGCTCTGGCTGCTGATCTGCACGCTGACGGCGGGCTGGGCGAAACTCTTCCACCCCAACCCGTCCATCGGCTTTCTGGCCCACGCACAGAAGTTTTCAGACGCTGCGGCGGCTGGTCAGATTTTGACGCCGGCCAATGGAATGGCTCAGATGAACCGAATCATATTCAACGATCGTATAGATGCCACGTTATGTGCAATTTTCATGGGTGTCGTCATCGCCACGGCGCTCTTCGGCATCGCCGCGATCAGGCGGGCGCTTCAAAGCCCAGTGAAGACAAGCCGGGAAGTCGGCTTTGAAGGACTCGAGGTTGGACATGCGTGAAGCTCTCGCACCGGGTAGCTTGAGCTTGTTTTGGCGGGCATTTCGTGAGACTGCGCATCTTATGGTCGGTCTGCCCGATTATCAGCGCTATGTTGCGCATGTGGCGGCCCGCCATCCTGGGAAAATTGCCATGACCAAGGCGGAATTCGTCGCCGAGCGCACGGCGCGACGCTATGAAGGCCGCGGCGTCGGACGGTGCTGTTAAAGTTTAACACCGCAATTCGTTGGATTGTATTTGAGATAATGTTGCCCGTGATTAAGTTGGGCGGTCGAGTAGTTGGTATGGGATAAGATCGAGATTTTGAAAACTCAGGAAAAGCGCACATGTCCGCGCTGAACATCAACGGCAAAGACCACTCGGTAGATGCCGATCCGGCGATGCCACTCTTGTGGGTACTGCGCGACATTCTGGGGCTGACCGGCACGAAATACGGCTGCGGCATCGGCGAATGCGGGGCCTGCACCGTTCATGTCGCCGGCAAGGCCGTGCGCGCCTGCAAAGTGACTCTGGCCGAGGCGTCCGGCCACGACGTCACGACGATCGAGGGTATTGCCGATTCCCATCCGATCGTCCATGCCTTTGCGCAGTTGAATGTTCCGGCCTGCGGTTTCTGTACCCCCGGGCAGATCATGCAGGCCGTTGCCTTCGTCAAGCAGAAGCCCGACCCCGAGGACGACGATATCGTCCAGGCGATGCAAGGGAACATCTGCCGTTGCGGCGCCTATGTCCGTATCGTGGCCGCCATCAGGCAGGCGGTCGGGGCGGACCGTTGATCCGTATCGTCAATCTCTCCCGCCGCAAATTCCTGAAATCCATGGGTGTCGGCTCAGGCCTGGTGCTGGGCGTCTATTTTTCTCCCGACGGCGATGCCGCAACTGATGACATTTCCAAGGGTTCGACAGCGGGCGCCGAACCGGGGCAGCTCGCCCCCAATGTTTTTATCACTGTCGATCCTGCCGGGACCGTAATTTTGACCGTCTGCCGCTCGGAAATGGGGCAGGGCATCCGAACAACCTTCGCGATGATCATGGCGGATGAATTGGATGCCAGCTGGCCAAAGATCGCCGTGCGTCAGGCCGATGGTGACCCGCGATACGGCGACCAGAACACCGACGGATCGCGCAGCATCCTGATCTATGAAAAGGTCCTGCGGATCGCCGCAGCCTCTGTTCGTCAGATGCTCGAGGCCGCAGCAGCGCAGACGTGGAAGGCCTTGATCGCAGATTGTCGCGCGGTCGATCACGAGGTCATTCACGTTCCCACTGCCCGGGTCCTCCCGTTCGGACAACTCGTCAAGGCAGCGTCTACTTTGCCGGTCCCCAACCCGGATAAGCTTCGGCTGCAGGATTTCAGTTCACGCCGTTATGTCGGCCATACGATGCCGAGCATCGATCTGGGCGCGATGCTCCACGGCAAGACACCCTTCGGCGCCGATATAGCGCTGCCGGGGATGAAATATGCCTCCATCGAACGCTGCCCTGTCTATGGCGGTAAAGCCAAATCCTTTGACGCCAGCGGCGCGATGAATGTCCGCGGCGTGGAAAAGGTCATAGAGATCCCGGCAACCCCGCCGCCGACAGGCCACCTGCCTCTGGGCGGAATCGCAGTGATCGCCAGCAACAGCTGGGCGGCAATCGAAGGCCGCAAAAAGCTGCAGATCGAATGGGACCTCGGCCCCAACGCCAACCACGATTCCGGCACATACCGTGCCGAGATGGAGACGACCTCCCATCGTACGGGCCGCATCGTGCGCACTTTGGGCAATTTCGAAAGCGCCCTTGCCGGCGCCGCCGTGCGCCTGACGGGCGATTATTTCGTGCCCTATCAGGCCCATGCGACGCTTGAACCGCCTGTCGCTATCGCGGTCTATGAGGGCGGCAAACTGGCAGTTCTGGCGCCAACGCAAAGCCCCCAGATCGCCCGGCAAGTGCTGGCGCAATATCTGGAGTTAAAGGAAGCTGACATCACGGTCCGGCCGACCTTCCTCGGTAACGGCTTCGGCCGCAAGTCGATGCATGATTACATTTGCGAGGCCGGATGGCTCGCCAAGGCTCTCGGCGGCCGGATCAAGGTTGTCTGGACCCGCGAGGATGACATTCGGCACGACTATTACCAGCCGATGTCGCTGCAGCGGCTCGACGGCGGTTTGGACAAGAACGGCGTTCCGATCGCCTGGCGACACCGGACCGTGTTTCCATCGCTGAACTCGACTTTCCACGCGGATCAGACCTCGCCCGATGCCGCACAACTCAGCCAGGGCTTCCTCGATATGCCCTATGCGATTCCCAACTTGCGCCTCGAAGCCGGTGTCGCCCAGCCGCACGTCCGGCTGGGCCCCCATCGCGGTGGCTTGAGCATGGCGCACGCCTTCGCTTCCTGCTCGTTTATCGATGAAATGGCAGCGGCTGCGGGCAAGGACCCCGCCAACTATCTCTTTACCTATTACGCCGGCCCGAAAAAAATCGACCTGAAGGCGCTGGGTGTCGACTATACCAATTACGGCTACTCGATCGACGAATTCCCGCTGGATGTCGGGCGCCTGCAGAATGTCCTGCAATTCGCGATGGACCGCGCCGCATGGGGCGACCCGCTGCTGCCGCGGCAAGGCCGTGGCTTGGCCGTGCATCGCAGCTTCCTGAGCTATGCCGCGGCGATCATCGTTGTGACGGTAGCCGAAGACGGGCAGATATCCATCCCGCGCATCGATCTGGTTCTGGATTGCGGCCAGATCATCAATCCCGACAGGATAAAGGCCTTGATGGAGGATTCCATCATGTATGGGCTGGGCTTCGCGCTATACGGCAATCTGACAATCAAGAACGGCGCGGTTGAACAGAGCAATTTCGACAATTATCAGCTTGCCCGTGCCGGTATCACACCCGAGATGCATGTCCATCTAGTGCCCAGCGGACAATCGCCGACCGGTGCCGGCGATCCGGCTGTTCCGGTCATCGCGCCTGCACTGTGCAACGCCATCTTCGCCGCGACCGGCAAACGCATCCGCACCTTGCCGATCGACACCGGCCAACTGAAAGACAGCCCTGCCGCCGGACCGGCAGCACCCGCAGCCCCGAATGCCCCCGCGGCCATACCCATCACGCCTACGGGCGGGGCCGCGCCGAAGAACTGACGCCGACCTGTCGACGCGGCATGGGCCGACCTGCTAAAGCAGCGTCTGAACATCAAGCAATGTCCCAACGGAGAACTATCCTGTCCGAAATCATCACCACCTCGACCGGTCTTCAATATATCGACACGCTTGTCGGCGAAGGCGCCGAAGCCAAGGGCGGCGAGAAGGTTACCGTCCACTACACCGGCTGGCTCTACAACAACCGCGAAAAGGGCAAGAAATTCGACAGCTCGGTCGACCGGGGCGAGCCCTTCAAGTTCCCGCTCGGCGCCGGCCGCGTGATTGCCGGTTGGGACCAGGGCGTCAAAGGCATGAAGATCGGCGGCAAGCGCACGCTGATCCTGAAGCCCGAGCTCGGCTATGGCGCGCGCGGCGCCGGCGGCGCCATCCCGCCAAACGCCATGCTGATCTTCGACGTTGAATTGCTCGAACTGAACTGACGCCTGAGAGCTAGGTTCTGGGGCTGTTGCCGCCGACGGCGCGGATCATCGCATTGACCAGCGGCTTCATGTGGAAGTTGCTTTCAGGCATGGCCGCGATCGTCAGCCCCATATCCTGCAATATTTTGCCCACCACCGGCCCGGCAACGGCGATCCCGGTGCGGGCAAGGCCTTCCTTCAGTTCCGCCTGAAGCCCACGCTCCTCAGCCACCTTGACCAGCCGGTCGAGTTGCGGCGTGCTGGTAAAGGCGATGAAATCGATCCCGCCTGCCGCCAGCGCTCGAATAGCGCTCTCCACCGCATCGGTCTCAGAATCCGAAGCGTAGCGGTAGGGCACGATGAAATCGGCAGTAGCCCCGGCCGCGGCCAGGGCATCCAGCAGCGGCGCATTCGGGTTGCCGGGGTAAAGCTGCACCCCTACGCGATGTCCCCTCAAATCCAGCCCTCTCAAGGTCTCGATAACCCCATCGCTGGTCGGCGACACAGCGCTGACCCCCGGCGTCACGCCGATCTCGCGCAGCGCCTTGGCCGGCTTGGGTCCGCGGATGATCGTGCGCAACCGCCCAATAGCGGCGACAGCCTCCGGTTTAACACCGGCCCGCTCGGCGACACCCATCAAACGCCGCAGCCCCTCCCCGGTCAGCAGCACAAGATCGTCGAATTCCCCGACGATCAACCGCCTCAGCCAAGCCTCAACCGGCGCCTGATCGACAAGATCGAGAATCGTGACCAAAGGACACCGCAGCGTCTTTGCCCCTTCCGCCTCCAGCATCCCGGCAAACAGATCCAGCTCCCGGCTTTCGGGAACGAGGACCGTGCGGTTGGCGAGGCGGTCTGTCATAGCGCAGGCAGCATCGAGACCATCACGCCCCAGAGATCGGCCGGGCCGTCGCCCAGATTGTGCCAGGCGTGGTTGGTGTTGCGCTGAACCACCAAGTCGCCGGCGCGGACGATCGTATCGCCCTCGTCCAGCAGCAGTTTCACCTCACCGCTGACCACCATGATGTAATCGACGGTGGCGGTGCGGTGGAAGCCATTGGCGTCGAGGCCCGGTATGCCCTTCTCCAAAATCGGTTTCATGACCTTCCACGGCTGAATTTCCACTCTGGCGCATTTGCTGCCGCCTGCCGGTGGTTCGATATGTGGCGCGGTCGAGGGCAGCAGCCTGGTCGGCGCGCCGTCGGGGCTGGCCCCCATCGGGTCGCCGGCGATGCTTTGCCAGACATACATGTCGCTCACCGTCTCGTCGGCGGCGATATAGGATTTCCCCTCGGCATTGTTGCCCGTGATGATGCGGCGCGTCATTTTCCCCCCTGATAATCGGCAGCGCTTTCAGCCACGCTAGCAGCGCATTACGGTCAGTTCTAGCGCGCCCGTGCCAACGCCGTCATCGCAACAGCGCGGCGGAACCTGAAGCCAAGGGTTTCATAAAGCGCGATCGCCCGGACATTGTCATCATAGACATGCAGAAAGGCCGTTTCGCCCCGCGCCAGAATGCGGGCAGCGACGACGCTCATCAACGCACCGGCATAGCCGCGCCCGCGATGGTTCGGATCGGTGGCCACCGCACTGACCTCCGTGAAACCTGGAGGCGCCATCCGCTCCCCAGCCATCGCCACCAGCATGCCGCCCTGTTTCACCCCGACGAAATCGCCCAGAGCATGCGTGCGCGCTGCGAAAGGGCCGGGTTTGGTCAGCGTCGCGAGGGCCAGCATCTCCGCCGCGTCCGCCTCGGTCAGCACTTCGATCGCAATGGCCGGCCGTACCCCCGGCGTCAGCCGTTCGAGGGTCATCTGGTTGCAGACGGCGCGCTGGACAATTGTCGCGCCGGGTGGCGCCGGCACCTGCGCCGCTTCAAGCGCGACCAATATTCCCTCGGAGGGAACCAGCGCGCCCAACGCCGACAAACTCTCAAGTGAGGCGTCTGCCGCTGCCGCAAGTGGCCCATATTCCGTCGCGAACCGAAGCGCCCGCGCGTCGCCCACAGCGCGATTCGCCTGCCGCGTGCTGAGCGCGGACCAGACCGGCCGGTCGAGCGGATGGATCTCGCTCATCCCGTCAGCCGCCCGCGCCCTCATACCCAATATCGATCACCTCGATCGTCTCGCGGCCGCTTGGCGTGCGAATTTCAACGCTGTCTCCGACGCGCGCTTTCAGCAATGCGCGCGCAATCGGAGAGATCCAGCTGACCTGGCCTCGATCGACATCCGCCTCGTCGATTCCGACGATTGTGATCGTGTGTTCGGTGTCGTCCTCCCGGGCATAGGTGACGGTGGCGCCGAAGAATATCTGGTCGAAATTGGTCCGCTGCTTCGGGTCGACCACCTCGGCAATCTCAAGCCTTTTCGACAGGAAGCGGACTCGCCGGTCGATCTCGCGCAGCTTTTTTTTGCCGTAGAGATAATCGCCGTTCTCGGACCGGTCGCCGTTTCCCGCCGCCCAGGATACCACCTCGACGATCTTCGGCCGTTCGACATGCAGCAAGTCGCGGAACTCCTGCCTCAGCGCCTCGAACCCGGCAGGGGTCATATAATTCTTGGTGCCGGCAGGCAGTGCCGGGGCGTCGTCGGGAAGATCCTCGTCTTCGTCGCCGTCGGATTCCTTGGTGAAAGCCTTGCTCATCGACGAGCGCCCCTCGCGATCACCCTGCGGCCAGATTCCGCTTGAACAGCGCCAACAGCCGGTCCCAGTGGCGTTCCGAGGCTTCGCGGTCATAGATCGGCAGGCCGGGGACAGCGAAACCATGCTGCACGCCGGGATAGATTTCGACGGTGGCGTTGGTGCCTGCGGCCTTCAATGCCGCCTCCAGCTTGTCGGTCTCGCCCGGTGCAAGCCAGGGGTCGATTTCCGATACGCCGACATAGATTTCGCCGTGCATTTTCCCGGCCAGCAGATGGGGGCTGTCGGGTGCATCTGTCGCAAGGCGTGCACCGTGGAATGAGGCCGCTGCGGCAACTCGGCCATAGGTCCCAGCCGCGGTTAGCGAGAGAGCGCCGCCCATGCAATAGCCGACGGTACCGATCTTGGGGCCGGCCACACCCGGCTGGCTGTCAAGGAACGCCAGGAAATGCTCGGTGTCCTGCATCGTCCCGCGATTGGTGACAGATTGCACCATCTCCATCATCCGTTCGCGATCCTTCATCATGTCGATCGGGGCGGACGGGCCGTGCCGGTAGTACATATTGGGCAGCAGAACCGCATAGCCGTTTGCGGCCAGCCGCTCAGCCATATCAAACAGGGCCTGCCGGATGCCCAAACCATCCATATAGAAAAGAACGGCCGGGTGCTTTCCCGTGCCTTCCGGCAGGAAGAAATGGCTGTCTGCGACACCGTCCTGCGTTTTGATCTCGACTTTTTTCCCGGTCATGGCTTCCCCAATATTAACGTTGCGCGTCTGGTTACTCGGTTTCGGCAGGAACCGCCATCGGCCTTTGCCCATCCGCATCGTCCCCGCGCGCCAGACGCAATTCCGTCAGCACCGCCCGGGCGATTTTCGTCCTTAACAAGTCGGGAACCGGCGTTTCAATCTTGCGGCGCCAGTTCGGCCGCTCGAGGCTGGTGCCCGGTAGGTTGACCGCAATCCGCTCCGACGCCAGATCATCGGTTTGCGCCACGACGAGCGCGGCGGGCGAGCGGGCGACGAAGGCGTGGGCGGCGGGCATCACCTCTTCGGCGTTCCAAACCCGATCCAACGGCCCTTCGATCAGTTTTTCGCCGATCAAAGCCTCCAGAAGCGCTGCCTTCTCGATTTCGCGGGTGGAGAGCGCGGCTTCGATATCGGCAGTACCGGGCAAGCCCAGCGCGTGGCGTTCCTTCAGGTCCGCCCCCTCCCACCAGCCTGCAAACGTCGGCAGATCGTGAGTCGAGAGACAGGCGAGTGCATTGGCGGCATAATTTTCGGGCTTATTGAATCCCAGCCCGTCGCGCTCCAGCAACAGGACGCGATAGCTCTGGATGTCCGCCTCGGCCAAGGGCTCACGCAAACCGTCGGGAACCGTGCCCAGATCCTCGCCCACCACCATGCACTGCGCACGGGTGCTTTCCAGAGTTACCTGACCCAAAAGATCGCGGAAGGGATAGGCGATATAGGCGCCGTCCTCGCCCTTCGCCCCGTCGGGAACCCAGAACAGCCTTGCCAAACCCATCACATGGTCGACCCGCAGCCCCCCGGCATGGCGCATGTTGGCCGCGAGCAAGCCTGCGAAGCCGCTGAACCCGGTCTTGGTCATCTGATGCGGATCGATCGGCGGCAGGCCCCAAATCTGCCCTTCCGGCGCCAACGGATCGGGCGGCGCCCCCACCGATACGCCATTTACGAACAAATCGGGCTGCGACCAGACTTCAGCTCCATCCGGTGCCGCACCGATCGCCAAATCGCGCATGATGCCGACACCTAGGCCCGCTGTCCGGCCCGCGGATGCAGCAGCCCCCAGCTGAACGTCGCAGAGATATTGCAGATATTGATGATAGCGGATGCGACTCTGATGAGCGCGTGCAAAACTTTCTACCGCCGCGCTGTTGGCGTCGGCCAAGCCTCCCGGCCAGCGCATCCAAGGCTCGCTGGCCCGTGTCTCGGCGATGGCTTCGAATATCGCAAAGCGCCTGAGAGTCTCACCGCCCTCCTCCACAAAGCGCGCAAAATCACGTGATGGTCCCGCAGCTTGAGAGGAGGCAATCACCGCGTCGAAATCAGCGAACCGCCTTTCGAGTATCTCGCGTTTGGCTGACCAGACGGCGGAATAATCGACCTGCGGCATCGTGGAAAGACTGGCGAAAGCCGTGGCGTTCCTGGCGAACTGCGCCTTGGCGCCGATCGCATCGGGCCCTGCGCCCAAGGTGCCGACATCCAGGTAAATCGGATCGAGAAAGCGGCGGTCGGATGGCTGATAGGGGCTGGCCCGGCCGCGGTCGGCCGAGAACAGCGCATGCAGCGGGTTGATGATCACCGCCGATCCGCCTTCGGCACCCGTAGCCTTCGACAAACCGGCCAGAAGGCTGAAATCGCCGATGCCTTGATCCGATGTGCTTCTCAGCGAATAGAGCTGGGCGGCGATACCGAACAGCTTCCCACCATCTGCCAAGGCAGGAGGCAGATATGCTCTGCGGGGTGCAACGGTCAGCCGGCACGGGCAGTCGGGTGCGTCTTCGCGGCGAATATTGTGTCGCCCGATGGGCAAAGCCGGCAGTGAAACGCGCCAAACTTGCTGCACGCGTCCGTCAGCAGCAACGCCGCAAGCCAATTCCCCATCGTCGGCGCCGAATCGGAAAGACCGTGCTTCGCCGCTCTCCAGCGACAAGGCCAGCGCGACCGGTCGGCGTGATAAGCCCCGCTGCAGCGGCATTTCCAGAACGGTGGGCTGATTTTCCCAAACGGTAAGCGCAAAAGGCAATGGGCGGCGGTCGCGGTCATCCGCGAGGCGTACCAGAGTCCCGGCAGCCTCCTGTTCGGTGGATGCCGTCAAATGCAGCGCCGCGAGCAATGCCCGCCGCGTATCGTCACCGACTATATGCCGTGTGCCGTCAACCGCCTCCCACTCGGCTGCAATACCCGCGGCGCGGGATAGCCGATCCAGTGATACGTTTCGCCCGCCTCGGACAGTCGGGGCTGGGGCCGACGGAAACTCGCCCAGTACCAGCACTGTACGGCCGGCAAGCGCGGCCTTTCCATCCAACTCGGCGTCGGGTGCATCGGGAGAGTTGCTGTCGGCCAAAACCCGCCAGAAAAAGCCGGCCCGCGCTTCGGGCAGCCCGATTGCGCTCGGCGCCTTGCCCCGATTGATCGCAAGCGCAGCGCGATCGATTCCAGACGGCGTTCGGCTGCACAGCACCATCGCAAGGACCGGTCCGTCCGGCGCGTTCCAGTCGTCGTTTTCCATCGCCCGACCGTCACGGCCAAGCCAGATGACATCGGGCAGGAAAGCCCCTTCGACCGGCTGGCCGGTCAGGAAACGGTCTTCGCAAAAGGCCGGATGGTCTCGCCTTATACCGATAAGACGCGCCGTCCAGGCACATAGCGCCGTATCTGCGGCATCCCAGTCCAGCCAGGAAGTGTCGTTGTCCTGGGCATAAGCGTTATTATTGCCGCCCTGGCTGTGGCCGAATTCAGCACCCATCGCCAGCATCGGCGTTCCGCGCGATAGGAGCAGTATCGCCAGAAGGGCGCGTTGGTCGGCTTGGCGTGCAACAATAACGGCCGGATCGGAGCTGGCGCCCTCGGCGCCATTATTCCAGGAATGGTTCGCATCGGTCCCGTCGCGGTTATGCTCGCCATTGGCCCCATTGACCTTGTGTTCATATGAAACCAGGTCGGTCAGCGTAAAGCCGTCATGGGCTACGACGAAGTTGACGCTGCGTGATGGACGACGCTTGCGCCTGAACAGGTCATCGGAACCGGCCAGCCGCGTAGCGATCTGCCCCACCCCCATCTCGTCACCACGCCAAAAGCGTCGCAACTCATCGCGATACCGGTCGTTCCATTCGCCCCAATTTGCCGGAAAATCACCGACCCTGTATCCGCCGCGGCCTATGTCCCAGGGCTCGGCGATCAGCTTCAACTCCCGCAATATCGGGTCTTGATCGATCGCAGACAAAAGCGGCGCAGCATGGTCGAAGCCATCGGCGCGACGCCCGAGCACGGTGGCTAAGTCAAAGCGAAAGCCATGCACTCCGCCCAATTCGGCCCAGGCGCGCAAGCTATCCATAGCCAGGCGCAGCACCGGCGGGCGGTCGAGCGCCAGAACATTTCCGCAGCCCGCATCGTCGGCGTATTGGCCCGGGTCACCCGGCAGCAAACGATAATAGCTTGCATTGTCCAGGCCGCGGAACGACAAGGTCGGTCCCAGCTCATCGCCCTCGCCGCTATGGTTCAAAACGATATCGGCTATGGTCTCGATGCCCGCATCGGCCAAAGCCCGCACCGTCGCACGCACCTCGTCCCAACCTCCGGGAGCAAGGCGCGGGTCGGGCGTCATAAAGGCGATGGTATTGTAACCCCAGTAGTTATCGAGGCCGAGCGCCGCCAGGTGACGTTCCTGCATCCAGGCAGCGGCTGGCATGATCTCGACCGAGGTCACGCCAAGGCGCACCAAGTGATCGATCGATGCGGGATGGGCCAAACCGCCGAAGGTTCCGCGCAACTCGGGCGCAATCGCCTCGCGCCGAATGGTGAAGCCGCGAACATGCAGCTCATAGAGAACTGTCTTGTCCCACGGGACCAACATGCGCGGGGCAAAAGGCGTGGCGGGCTGCTGCACGATACCCTTCGGCATCGCCGGGCCACTGTCTTCTCCATCGGGCGTATGGGCGCCCGGAGCGCTGCCGAACATCGAACTATGCAGCTTGAACGGGCGGTCGATTGCCCGAGCATAGGGGTCGATCAATAGTTTGGATGGGTTGAACCGGTGACCTTCGGCCGGAGCAAAGACGCCATGCGCCCTCAAACCATAGCGCGATCCGACAGGCACTTCGCCGATGAAACCGTGAAATATGTCGCCGGTGCGCTCCGGCAGCGCGACCCGCTGAATTTCGCGCTGACCAGCCGTGTCGAATAGACAGAACTCAATGGCATGTGCGTGAGCGGAAAATACCGCGACGTTAACGCCATTACCCGAAGGGCTAACGCCGAGCGGTTCAGGCGATCCGCTGTCCAATACGAGAGATGCCATCAATCAGCTGGAGCGATTTCACGAAACATGGCCGCATAGCGGCGTGCCGGATCGCGCCAGGAAACATCCGACGCCATGCCGTTCGCCCGAAGCTGATTCCAGATATCGGGCTGCCGATAGAGCCCAATTGATCGTTCCAGCGCGACGCGCATCATCTCGTAGGTAACTGGCGCGAATTGCAGCCCGGTGGCTACGCCTGCGCCCAGCGCTGCGGGATTCGCGTCGATTACCGTGTCCGACAACCCACCAACACGGGCGACAACCGGAATCGCGCCATACCGAAGCCCGTAAAGCTGCGTCAGACCGCATGGCTCGAAGCGCGAGGGCACCAGCACGGCGTCGGACCCAGCCAGCACGCGATGCGCCAAGCCTTCGTCATAGCCGATGACACAGCCAATTCGACCGGGATTCGCGGCGGCGGCGGCCCTGAACCCGCCTTCTATTCCAGGCTCGCCCGTGCCCAGTACGGCAAGCTGCGCGCCCTGGGAAAGCAAATTGGGGACATTCGCCAGCAGCAGATCGAGACCTTTCTGCCAGGTCAGTCTGGTAACGATACCGAACAAGGGCGCCGTCGCGTCCTGGTCGAGACCCAGGAATGATTGGAGCGCGGACTTGTTCAGCGCCCGCGGCGCGACATCCGTTGCACTGAACTTCGCCGCAAGATGCCGGTCGGTTTCCGGATTCCATTCGTCGACATCAATACCGTTCAGAATTCCGCTCATCACGCCGCTGCGGCCGCGTATCAGCCCATCGAGGCCCATCCCCTCTTCTGGCGTGCGGATTTCCGCTGCATAGCACGGCGAAACTGTCGTGATCCGGTCGGCGTAATGCAGGCCGGCCTTCAGATAACCGATCGCGCCATAATATTCGACGCCGTCTGTGCCAAGGGCCTCTGGCGGAAGGCCCAGCAACGGAAATAAATCGGGCGAAAATTGGCCCTGAAATGCCAGGTTGTGGATGGTCATAACGGTGCCGGGGCGCCGCCCACCGGCGAAATGCATATAGGCAAAGGTCAGCCCGGTCTGCCAGTCATGGGCATGCACGACGTCGGGCCGGTAGCCGGGCAGTGCACCCATGGCGATGTCGGCGGTTATACGCGACAGGGCTGCGAAGCGCCTCCAATTATCCGGCCAGTCACGCCCGTCCGGCCCGGAATAGGGATTTCCGGGTCGACCGAAAAGATGCGGCGCGTCGAGCGCCAGAATATCCAGCCCTGCTGCCTTGCCAGCGATCAATTGGGCCGGCCCGCCGAAGAACTCGGCGAATGTGCGCAGAGCTTTTCCCTTGGGCAGCGCTGCCATGACCGAAGGATAACCGGGGACTACCGTACGAACTTTAACGTCTTCGTGCGCCAGGGCAGCCGGCAGGGCGCCCACGACGTCGGCTAGTCCGCCGGTCTTGATAAGCGGAAATATTTCCGACGCGACCGCCAGAAGCTGGAGTTTTTTCATGAGCCCAGCCGGTCGATCATGCGCTGGGTGATCAGACAAATCCCTTTTGACGTTACGCGAAACCGCTCGGCATCGTGTTCCGGGTTCCAGCCGACCTGAAGTCCCTCCGGGATACGCACGCCGCGTTCGATGATCACATTGCGCAACCGGGCCGACCGCCCGATCTCGACATTGGGCAGAATGACCGCGCTTTCTACGCTGGCATAAGAATGCACATGCACACCGGTAAACAGCAGCGATTTGCGCAGTCTGGCGCCCGACACGATGCACCCGCCCGACACTACCGACGATATGGCGACACCCCTGCGGCCAGGTTCGTCATGAACGAACTTGGCCGGCGCAGCCATCTGGCTATAGGTCCAAATCGGCCAGTCCTGGTCATAAATGTCCAATTCCGGCACGACATCGGTCAGGTCAATGTTCGCTGCATAATAAGCGTCGAGCGTACCGACATCGCGCCAATAGGCCGATTTCTCATTCGCCCCACGCACGCAGGAGCGCTCGAAAGGATGGGCCACTGCCTTGCCCGCTTGGACGATCCCGGGAATGATGTTTTTGCCGAAATCATGTTCGGACTCCGGATCGGCGGCGTCACGGCGCAACTCGTCGAACAGGAAGTTGGTATCGAAGACATAGATACCCATGCTGGCCAGAGCCAGATCGGACCGACCGGGCATCGGCGGAGGGTCGGCCGGCTTTTCGAGGAAAGCCAAAATGCGGTCCTGGTCGTCCACATGCATGACGCCGAAGCCCGAAGCCTCCTCTATCGGCACCTCGACGCAGCCGACAGTAACGTCCGCACCGCTTTCGACGTGCTGCTGGAGCATCTGCTCGTAATCCATCTTATAGATGTGATCACCGGCTAGGATGACGATATAGCGGGGCGCATGGGCCTCTATGATATCGATATTCTGGTAAACGGCGTCGGCCGTGCCGACATACCATTGCGCTTCGGACACACGCTGGCTTGCGGGCAGAATATCGAAGCTCTCGTTACGCTCAGGTCGAAAGAAGTTCCAGCCATACTGCAGGTGACGGATCAAACTATGCGCCTTATATTGGGTCGCCACCGCGATACGGCGAATACCCGAGTTCAAAGCGTTGGAGAGGGCGAAATCGATGATCCTGAGTTTTCCGCCGAAATAGACCGCGGGCTTTGCCCTGATATCGGTCAGTTCCATAAGCCGTGTCCCACGTCCGCCGGCGAGAACATACGCCATCGCATGGCGTGCTAGCGGGCCGCCGGAACTACTGCTACCGGGTAAGGGGGGCGTAGGCATTTTGACCTCGTCCTCTAAATAGTTGTTTTCGGCAATTAGTCTCGAGTTTCGTCAGGCAGGCGGCATTCAGCCGGGATCGAACCGCAAATAGACAGTCGCAAGTGGCGGAAGCATCATCAGCGCGGACGCGGGGAAACCATGAGATGGGACAGCTGAGGCGTACACCACGCCCAAATTCCCAACACCAGATCCGCCGTAAAGAGTCGCGTCCGTGTTCAATACCTCTCGCCAGATGCCTGCACGGGGCAGACCGATACGATAGTCTTTTCGCGGCACTGTTGTGAAGTTTGATATCATGATGATCGGTAAGTCGCCTGGGCCGCCCAGCCGCATCCAGGCATAGACTGACAGCGGCGCATCATCGACAACGATCCAGCGGAACCCTTCGCCCTCGCAGTCCCGCGCATAAAGTGCGGGTTCGGTTCGATAGAGATGATTAAGGTCGCGGACGCAGTCGCGCACACCCTGATGAATCTTATGATCCAGAAGGTGCCAATCGAGCGCACGATGGAAGTCCCATTCGTTCACCTGCCCGAATTCTTGGCCCATAAACAGCAGTTTCTTACCGGGGAATGCCCACATAAAAGCGTAATAGGCGCGCAAAGTTGCGAAACGCTGCCACTCGTCGCCCGGCATGCGCCCAACGATCGAGCGCTTCCCATAGACGACCTCGTCATGGGACAGAGGCAGGATGAAATTCTCGGTAAAGGCATAGAGTAGGCCGAAGGTCAGTTCGTTGTGGTGCCAGCGCCGATGGATCGGATCGAGCGCCATATAATCCAACGTGTCGTGCATCCAGCCCAGGTTCCATTTGAATCCGAAACCGAGGCCGCCTTCATGGACCGGCCGGCAAACGCCTTTTGTGGCTGTCGAATCTTCTGCGATCATCAGCGTGCCGGGATGCTCCCCATAGGCAAGGACATTCACCCGCCGAAGAAGCGCGATCGCCTCCAGGTTTTCGTTGCCGCCGTTAACGTTTGGCGTCCATTCGCCCGGCTTGCGCGAGAAATCGAGTTGCAGCATCGAGGCGACGGCGTCGACCCGCAGCCCGTCGATATGGAATCGGTCAAGCCAGTAAAGCGCGCTTGCCGCCAGAAAATTCGCCACCTCACGCCTGCCGAAATCATAGATTGCGGTTCTCCATTGCGGGTGAAAGCCACGCCGCGGATCGGCATCTTCGTAAAGAGCCGAACCATCGAAATGCGCAAGACCGTGTGTGTCAGTCGGGAAATGCGCCGGCACCCAATCCAGTATGACCCCCAGTCCGGCAGCGTGAGCCCGATCGACAAACAGGGCGAATCCCGACGGATGTCCATGACGCGCTGTCGGAGCAAACAGGCCGACCGGCTGATAGCCCCAGCTATCGTCCAGCGGGTGTTCGCTGACGGGCATAAGTTCGATATGGGTAAAGCCCATATCCGTGACATAGGGAATCAGCTGATCTGCAATCTCATCATACGACAAATAGCCCCCGTCTTCGCTTTTGCGCCACGAACCCAGATGCACTTCGTAAATCGAAATTGGCTCTCGACGCGCGGTGGCTGCGGCCCGATCGACCAGATAGTCCGCGTCGTTCCAGGTGAAATTGTCGGTTCGCGCCACAACTGACGCGGTCGACGGGCGCAATTCCGAGGCAAATCCCAGAGGGTCCGCCTTCAGCGGCAATAGGACCCCGTCCTTGCCGACAATCTCGAATTTATAAACGGCGCCTTCCCCGATATCGGGTGCGAATATCTCCCACACGCCGCTATCGACCCGCTTACGCATCTGGTGGCGGCGGCCGTCCCAGGCATTGAAATCGCCGACAACCGAAACACGGCGCGCATTCGGCGCCCATACCGCGAAATGCACGCCGGCAATTCTGTCGATGGTCATGGGATGCGCGCCCAGGCGCTCATACAGCTGCTTGTGCGTTCCCTCGACCATAAGATGATCGTCCATCGGTCCAAGTACTGGACCGAACATGTAGGGGTCGCGAAATACCCATGCACCGTTGGCGTTGGCTGCGGCAAGGCGATAGGTGAATCGAGCCTCGCGGCCGGGAATTAGTCCCTCAAAAAAGCCATCGACGTGGCGTTGGGAAAGTTCGGCAATTGCGACACCCTCTTCATCTTCTGCGCGCAGAGTCCATGCACCGGGGGCAAAAGCACGGACGGCGAAACCTTCACCGGTCTGATGTAATCCCAGAACGGAAAAAGGATCGGCATGGCGGGCAGCGACAACCGCTGCGACGTCACGCTCGCTTGCCTGCCAACCGGCGAGCGTCATATCCGTGTCAGCCGCGGCCCGGGACAGGCACGTTCCAGATATCGTCGCAATATTCGCGAATGGCCCGATCCGATGAGAACCAGGCAACATTAGCAGTGTTCATCACGCTGCTTCGCCACCAGGCATGTTGGGTCCGCCACAATGCAGCCACGCGGCGCTGGGTTGCCGAATAACTGTCGAAATCGGCGCTGACCATGAAATAATCGTGATGCATGATATCGTCGACCAATTGCCGATAGCGATCGGGTTCGTCCGGCGAAAAAACGCCCGACCCCACCGCATTTAACACGCCGCTGAGATCGCTTGATCCGTCGATGATACTTTGCGCATCTATACCTTCGCGGCGCCGTGCCTCAACTTCTTCTGCCGTCAGACCGAAGATGAAAATATTGTCGTCTCCGACTCTCTCCTTGATCTCGACATTCGCGCCGTCCAGCGTTCCGATGGTCAGCGCTCCATTTAGCGCAAGCTTCATATTGCCTGTACCGGATGCTTCCATGCCGGCAGTAGAAATCTGCTCGGACAAATCGGCTGCTGGGATGATCCGCTCCGCGCGACTGACATTATAGTCGGGGATGAACACGACCTTCAAAAGCCCATGCAGCGTCGGGTCTCTGTTCACGGTACGGGCGACATCGTGGATCAATTTGATGATCAACTTGGCTCGCTGATAGCTGGCGGCGGCCTTGCCGGAGAAGATCTTGACCCGCGGCACCCACTCCCGGGTCGGTTGCGCACGCATCGCCTCGTAAAGCGCGACGGTCTCGAGAATATTCAGCAACTGCCGCTTATATTCGTGGATGCGCTTTATATGGACGTCGAAAAGTGAGTCGGGGTCGACTGCGATCTTCTGGCGCTCGCCAATCAGGTTCGACAATGTCACCTTGTTTACGCGTCGGATCGCAGCCAACCGGTCGTGCAAGCTGCTATCGTCAGCACTGGCTTCGAGCAATTTAATCTTTTCGACATCGTCGAGCACGCGTGGTCCGATAACGTCGGTAAGTAGCTCCGTCAGTCCGGGATTGGCTTCGAAAAGCCAACGCCGAAAAGTGATCCCATTGGTTTTATTGACGATGCGATCCGGATACAGCGTGTTGAAATCGTGAAACACGGTCTGGCGCATCAGACCGGTATGTAACGCCGAAACCCCGTTGACCTTATGCGACCCTAAGAAGGCCAAGTTGCCCATACGCACTTTCCGGCCGCCATCTTCGCCGATCAGCGAGACCGAAGACAGCAGCTGTTCGTCGGTATTGCCGGCGGCGCGCAGTGAATCTAGATGACGAGCATTAATCAGGTAGATGATCTGCATTTGGCGAGGAAGCAGGCGCTCCATCAGATAGACCGGCCAACTTTCCAAAGCCTCAGGCAAAAGCGTGTGGTTGGTATAGGATGTCGCCGCAACCGTGATCTTCCAGGCCTCTTCCCAAGGCACCGAATCCACATCGACAAGAAGTCGCATCAATTCCGCGACGGCGATTGCAGGATGAGTATCATTCAACTGGATCGACACATGGTCCGCCAGAGAGCGAACATCGCCATATTCGTGCGTATGGCGATACAGCAAGTCGTGCAGTGACGCCGATGAGAAAAAGAATTCCTGCCGCAGCCGCAATTCCTGGCCGGCAGGTGTCGCGTCGCTGGGATAAAGGACCTGACTGATAGCGTTGGCGCGGGCGCGATTGGCCAAGGCGCCGACGTGATCGCCGCTGTTGAACGCATCCAGTCTGAGCGGGTCAGGCGCCCGTGCGGACCACAGGCGCAACGTGTTCACATGACGGCCGCGCCAGCCGACCACCGGCGTATCATAGGCGATGGCTTCGACCATCTCCGCCGGTTTCCAAAGGTGACGCGGCTCCTCACCTGGCTCCTCGATCACCTCGACCGTCCCGCCGAAGCCGATCATATGGCTGACCTCGGGGCGCTCGAACTCCCACGGATTGCCGAAAGAAAGCCAGTTTTCCGGATATTCGCGCTGCCAACCGTCTCGGATGACCTGCCGGAACATGCCGTGATTATAGCGGATGCCGTAGCCGTAATTGGAAACCGATAAGGTCGCCATGCTTTCCAGAAAGCAGGCGGCAAGACGACCCAATCCGCCGTTGCCCAGAGCTGCATCGGGCTCGATCAGGCGTAGCTGATCGAGATCGACCCCGAGTTCGCTCAGCGCCGAACGCATCACATCGGTAAGACCGAGGTTGCTGAGCGAATCCATCAAAAGCCGGCCGATCAGAAATTCGAGGGACAGGTAATAGACCCTCTTGCGATGCTCGGCGTAGGTCTCGCGCGTCGATTGCATCCAGCGATCGACCATTCTGTCTCGGGCGACTAGGGCGGTAGCCACAAACCAATCATGGTCCATTGCGACGGTGGGGTCTTTACCGACCGCATAGGTCAGTTTCGCGATCAGAGCCCGGCGGATACTGGCGATATCCTCATCCTGTGCCGGCAAGGCAATCCGCGACATGACCTTGTTGCTCGGCGATATCGGCTGTTTGCGATCGTCATCCATCAATCGTCGTTCCCGCACGGCTAAACCAGGCTGCAACCCAGCCATGGCGAGAGACGATACCACAAAAATCGCAATTGATTAGCCGACTGCGGCAGGGATTTTTGCATCCCCCGGCACCGATCGGCAAATAATCCGACCTGCGCGATTCGGCGGGTGACATGCAGGTAGATGTTGCTGCCGGCGCCGGGGCGCCGGCAGGGATTACTCTGCGCTGTCTACTAAGCCTAAGCGCTCTTCAAATGCCGCCATCTGGCGATTGAATTCTTTGGGCAGCTTCTTGCCGAACCCATCGAAATGGGCTTGCACTTGGTCCAATTGTCCAGCCCATTCCTTCATATCTACCTTCACCAGCTCCGGCAGATTTACGCCTGCGATCTCAAGCACCGCGGCATCGGCAGTGCCGATTTCCGGCACATAGCCGATCGGGGTTTCCTTCGCCGTAACGGTGCCGGCACAGCGCCCGAATATCCAGGCAAGCACACGGGAGTTCTCTCCGAAACCGGGCCACAGGAATTTTCCGTCTGCATTCTTGCGGAACCAGTTGACCATGAAGATTTTGGGCAGAACGGCCCCATCTCGGTGACCGACTTTAAGCCAGTGGGCGAAATAATCGCCCATGTGGTAACCGCAGAACGGCAGCATCGCCATCGGGTCGAACCTCAACTTTCCGACAACCCCGGTTGCGGCGGCAGTCGTCTCGGAACTCATCTGAGCAGCGAGGAACACCCCCTGTTCCCAATCCAATGATTCGACCACAAGCGGCACCACCGTTGAACGGCGTCCGCCGAACAGGAAGGCATCGATCGGAACGCCGGCCGGGTCGGCCCATTCCGGCGCGATCGAGGGACATTGCGAAGCCGGAGTCGTGAAGCGGGCGTTCGGGTGCGCGGCAGGCGTTCCCGATGACGGTGTCCAGTCCTGGCCACGCCAATCGATCAGATGGGCCGGCGGCGTCTTCGTCAGCCCCTCCCACCAGACGTCGCCGTCCAGGGTAGTCGCACAATTTGTGAAAATTGAATTGTGCGTGATGGTGGCGACCGCGTTCGCGTTGGTTTCGCTGCCCGTCCCAGGCGCGACGCCGAAAAACCCGGCCTCCGGATTGATCGCATAAAGCCGACCATCGGCGCCGAATTTCATCCAGGCAATGTCATCGCCGATCGTCTCGACCTTCCAACCCGGCAGGGTGGGGATCAGCATGGCTAAATTGGTCTTGCCGCATGCGCTCGGGAAGGCGCCGGCAATATACTTGGCGTCGCCTTTCGGCGATGTCAGCTTGAGAATCAGCATATGCTCGGCCAGCCAGCCTTCGTCGCGCGCCATTACCGAAGCGATGCGCAGAGCGAGGCATTTTTTACCCAGCAGCGCATTACCGCCATAGCCTGAGCCGAAGGACCAGATTTCCCGGCTTTCAGGGAAATGGACGATATATTTGTTATCCGCGTTGCAAGGCCAGGTTACGTCGGCTTCACCGGCCTTTAGCGGCATCCCGACCGAATGCAGGCAGGGAACGAACGAGCCCTTGTCGCCGAGGACCTCCAGGGCGCCCGAGCCCATCCGGCTCATGATCCGCATTGAGACCGCGACATAGGCCGAGTCGGTCAATTGGACACCGATTTGAGAAATCGGCGAACCGAGCGGCCCCATCGAAAAGGGAACCACATACATCGTACGGCCACGCATGGAGCCGCGGAATAGGCTCGTCAGCAATCCGCGCATTTCCGCTGGATCGCGCCAGTTGTTTGTCGGCCCTGCATCGTCCTGCCGGGCGGAACAGATAAAAGTGCGGTCCTCCACCCTGGCGACATCGGCCGGATCGGACAGCGCAATATAGGAATTCGGCCGCTTCGCATCGGAAAGCCGGCGGAAAGTCCCCTTGTCCACCAGTTCCTGGCAAAGGCTATCATATTCCTCAGAAGAGCCGTCGCACCAATAGATCGCGTCCGGCTCGGTCAATGCGGCAATATCTTCGACCCATGCCTTCAAGGCCTGATGATTTGTGGGAATGCCCATTATCTTCTTCGCAAAATCTGTTAGGCGCCGGCGGGAGAGGCGCAATGTTCACACAGCATCCGCATTGCAGCTGCATGTTCGTGGCAACCGTCTATCAGGTCGAAACGCCTGATCCAAGTCCGCAATAGACTAAGGTCGCATCGGGCTTGCGACTAATGCAGCACCATTCAACTCTCCGGCGACGAGACGAAGAGCTCAAGCAGATGGCGTGCGCCTGTCATCGGCATCAAAAGGCCGGACCGCACGTCAGCTTCGATTTGAGGAATTTTGCGTGATATTTCAGGGCGTCGCTTCAGCGCCTGAAGCAACCGGTCGCCCAGGTCGGCCCAGAGTGCCTCCTGTGCCTGCTCTCCACGCCGGGCAGCTTTCTCCCCGCTTGCCGTCAATCCTGCCTGATGCCGCTTCACCGTGTCCCATACTTGGTCAAGTCCATCGCCGGTGCGCGCGGATGCCGCGAGCACTTCAGGCGTCCAGGAGGGTGACAGCGGCCGTATGAGTCGCAGCGCCGCTCGATAATCCGCAACTGTCCGCTGCGCGATCGCCAGCAGTTCACCGTCGGACTTATTGACGACAATCAGTTCTGCCAGCTCGACGATGCCCTTCTTGATACCCTGCAGCTCGTCGCCGGACGCCGGCGAGAGCAGCAGGCAAAAAAGATCGACCATATCGGCCACGGTGGTTTCCGATTGGCCGACGCCGACGGTCTCCACGATAACGACATCAAAACCGGCTGCCTCGCAAAGGACGATGGCCTCCCGCGTTCGCCGCGCGACACCACCCAGCGTGCCCCCGGTCGGAGACGGCCGAATAAAGGCCTCTGGTGCACGCGACAATTCTTCCATGCGCGTCTTATCGCCCAGGATCGAACCGCCCGTACGGCGTGATGACGGATCGACGGCCAACACCGCGACACGATGTCCGTCGGCGATGATTTTTTGACCGAAGGCTTCAATGAAAGTCGATTTGCCGACACCGGGCGAACCCGATATCCCCAGACGGATGGATTTCCCCGATTCTGGGAGAACGCGCTCTACAAGCTTTTCGGCATCGCGGCGATGGTCGTCACGCGTCGATTCCACCAGCGTGATGGCCCGCGCCAGCGCCGCGCGGTCACCGGCCAGAATTCGGGTGGCACGCTCTTCGATTGACGCTGCATCCTTGGAATTCAACGAAACATCCAGACGTGATCAGACCTGTTCAAGCTCAACCAGCGTCCCGCAGAAATCTTTCGGATGAAGGAAGAGCACCGGCTTCCCGTGAGCTCCGATGCGCGGTTCGCCATCGCCCAGAACGCGGGCGCCCTTGGCTTTGAGTCGATCGCGGGCCGACAAAATATCGTCGACCTCATAGCAAATATGATGAATGCCTCCGGCTGCGTTCCGCTCCAGGAACGGCCGGATTGTCGAATCCGCACCCAACGGTTCCAACAGCTCGATCTTGGTGTTGGGCAGTTCGACGAACACCACCGTCACACCATGGTCGGGCAACGACACCGGCGCCGATACCTTGGCGCCCAGAGTATCCCGATACAGCGCTGTCGCCTGCTCGAGGTTATGCGTCGCGATTGCGACATGGTTCAGCCGACCGATCATGTGGTCACTCATTCCACGCGCCTTTCAGTTTGACGGCCGATGATTGCGGATAATGCCGATGATTTCAGCTGCAGCCACAGGAATGTTCGTGCCCGGTCCATAGATGCCGGCCACGCCTGCCGCTTTCAACATCGGATAATCCTTGGGCGGAATCACACCGCCGCAAACCACAAGAATATTTGCCGCTCCCTGGTCTTTAAGCGCCTGGATAAGAGCTGGTACCAAGGTTTTATGCCCGGCTGCCTGCGTCGAAACGCCGACAACGTGGACGTCATTCTCGATCGCCTGCCGCGCCGCCTCTTCGGGCGTCTGGAACAACGGACCGACATCGACGTCGAAGCCGATATCGGCAAAGGCGGTGGCAATCACCTTGGCACCACGATCATGGCCGTCCTGGCCAAGCTTCACGACAAGAATACGCGGGCGGCGCCCTTCGCTCTCGGCGAAATTGGCGATGTCTTTGCGGATCTTGTTAAACCCTTCGTCGCCCTCATACACGCTGGCATAAACCCCTTGGACCGTGCCGTTATCCGCCCGGTGACGGGTGTAAATCTTTTCGAGTGCGTCAGAAACTTCGCCCACCGTGGCGCGTACTTTCATAGCCTCGACCGTCAGCCCCAGCAAATTGCCTTCGCCTGTCTGCGCGGCTCGAGTCAGCGCGTCGAGCGCCGCAGCGACGGCCGCGGGATCGCGTTTGGCCTTAATCTCGGCCAAACGTCGGACCTGGGACTCGCGGACCTTGGCATTATCGACATCGAGCGTCTCGACCTGGTGCTCTTCCGACGGACGATATTTATTGACCCCAACGATGACCTCCTCGCCACGATCAAGTTTGGCCTGGCGGCGAGCTGCAGCCTCCTCGATCCTGAGCTTGGGCATGCCCGAGGCGACTGCCTTGGTCATGCCGCCGAGCCCTTCGACTTCGGCGATCAATTCGCGAGCAGCTTGGGCCAAACCCGCGGTCAGCGCCTCGACATAATAGCTGCCGCCCAGCGGATCGATGACATGAGGGATGCCGGTTTCTTCCGCGATTATCAGCTGCGTATTGCGGGCGATCCGTGATGAAGCCGGCGTCGGCAAAGCGAGCGCCTCGTCGAACGAGTTCGTATGTAGCGACTGGGTTCCACCTAGAACCGCCGCCATGGCCTCGATCGTCGTGCGGACGATATTGTTATAGGGGTCTTGCTCGGTCAGGCTGACACCCGAGGTCTGGCAATGAGTGCGCAACGCCAAACTGTCGGGCTTTTGGGGACCGAAGGGGCGCATCAATTCCGCCCAGAGCAGCCGCGCGGCGCGAAGCTTCGCAACCTCCATGAAGAAATTCATGCCGATGGCGAAAAAGAAACTGAGCCTCGGCGCGAAAGCGTCGACCTTCAGCCCGCGGGACAGCGCTGCGCGGACATAATCGAGGCCGTCGGCAAGAGTAAAGGCCAGTTCCTGTACCGCCGTGGCCCCGGCCTCCTGCATGTGGTAGCCCGAAATCGAGATCGAGTTGAACTTGGGCATATGCTCAGAGGTATAGGCGATGATGTCCGCCACAATCCGCATCGAGGGTTCGGGCGGATAGATATAGGTGTTGCGGACCATGAACTCTTTCAGAATNNTGTCGAGCGGGATGCCGTCGAACAGAATCTTCATATCCTCGACGCTGTCGATCGCCACACCGGCCTTGCCGACATCGCCGACAACACGCGGATGATCGCTGTCATAGCCGCGGTGGGTCGCCAGATCGAAGGCGACGGAAAGCCCCATCTGCCCGGCGGCAAGATTCTTGCGATAGAAAGCGTTGGATTCTTCGGCCGTGGAAAAGCCCGCGTATTGGCGAATGGTCCAGGGACGGTTCGCATACATAGTGGCCCGCGGTCCGCGTACGAAAGGCGGAAAGCCCGGCATGGAACCCAGATGGGCAAGCCCTTCCAGGTCGCTTTCGGTATAAAGCGGCTTCAGCGCGATACCCTCGGGCGTGCGCCAATCCAAAGTGTCGGGGGACGCCCCCTTCAGTTCTTTCGACGCCAACGTCGCCCAATCGTTGCGCGTCTTATCCGGAAAATCGGCCACCATCATTCGAACTCCAGAATCACCTGATCGACGCTAAGACTTTGGCCGGCCTGAGCCGCGATCTTGCCGACCGTCCCATCGCGTTCGGCTCGCAAAACATTTTCCATCTTCATCGCTTCGACGACCGCGAGTTCTTCGCCCGCTTTGACGGCTTGGCCTTCGGTGACCGCGACGGAGACGAGCAACCCTGGCATCGGCGACAGCAGGAATTTGGACATATCCGGCGGAATTTTAACCGGCATCAAAGCGGTCAATTCTCCGGTAGCGCGTGTCACGACCCGCATGTCGATTACGGCGCCGGCGCGGTGCAGTTGCAGTGTCACACCCTTGCGATCCAATTGGACCGTTACCGGCGCACCATCCACTACGCCTTCAAACAGCACTTGTCCGGGCTGCCAGGCGGTGTTGACCACCCGGATTCGTCCGTCGAGTGCAACGGTAACCGACCCGGCGCCATCCGAAGTCACTTCGACGGCGCGGGCCTCGCGAGGCGCCGGCCCGACCAGAACCGTCCACTCGGACGCGACGTGAACGCCGTGACGGTCGCGCTCGATGGTCCGCCGATGCGCAACAGCGGCGATCGTCACCAGCAGGTCCAATTCGTCCTGTGGCAGTTCCGTGCCGTGAAACCCGTCGGGAAACTCGGCAGGAATAAAATCTGTCGAAAGCCGCCCTTCGAGGAAACGAGCCTTGCGGATGATTGCCGACAGAAAACCGATATTGTGATTGACCCCGCGAATGGCGAAGGCGTCCAGAGCGGTCGCCATACGCTTGGCTGCCTCAGGCCTCGTAGCCCCATAGGTGACCAACTTGGCGATCATCGGATCGTAATAGACAGAAATCTCGGCGCCTTCATAAACGCCGGTGTCGACGCGGACACCTTCGCCGGAGGGCGGGCGATAGCGGGTCAATCGACCGATAGACGGCAAGAAACCGCGCAACGGGTCCTCAGCATAAACACGTGCTTCAATCGCCGAACCGGTCAAGGTGACCTGCTCCTGGGTCAGCGGCAATTTCTCGCCCGCCGCGACGCGGATCATCATCTCGACGAGATCGAGCCCGGTTACCGCCTCGGTTACAGGATGCTCGACTTGAAGGCGCGTATTCATTTCCAGGAAGTAGAAGTTCCGGTCCCGATCAACAATGAATTCGACAGTGCCGGCTGAGCAATAATCCACAGCCTTGGCCAACGCCACGGCCTGCGCGCCCATTGCTGCCCGAGTTGCTTGATCCAGGAAGGGACTGGGCGCTTCCTCGATCACCTTCTGGTGACGGCGCTGGATCGAACATTCGCGCTCGCCGAGGAAGATGACATTGCCGTGCGTGTCGCCCATCACTTGGATTTCGATATGACGCGGCTCGACGATTGCCTTTTCGATCAGGATGCGGTCATCGCCGAATGAGGCTCGCGCCTCGTTCGAAGCGGAACGGAAACCTTCCTCGAGTTCGGTATCGTTGTTGGCCAGGCGCATACCCTTGCCGCCGCCGCCCGCCGACGCCTTGATCATCACGGGATAGCCGATGTCGTGTGCGACGCTCAGCGCCTTCTTGACGTCGGGGATGACATCGGGATAGCCGGGCACCGTCGTGACCCCCGAAGCCTTGGCAAGCTTCTTGGATTCGATCTTGTCGCCCATCGCGGCGATGGCATGCCGACCGGGCCCGATAAATACGATACCGGCGGCTTCGAGCGCTTCGGCAAATGCCTGACGTTCGGAAAGAAAGCCGTAGCCGGGATGCACCGCTTCTGCGCCGGTCTGGCGGCAGGCCTCGACAATGCGATCGATCCGAAGATAGGAATCGGCCGCTGCCGACCCGCCGATCGCAACGGCCTCGTCGGCCATTTGGACATGCAGAGCAACCGCGTCGGCTTCCGAATAAACGGCGACCGTTTTGATGCCCATCGCCTGCGCCGTGCGAATTACGCGACAGGCGATTTCACCCCTGTTGGCAATCAGAATTTTTTTGAACATTCGCGGCGCGCTCACAATGGGATGTTGTCGTGCTTCTTGGCGGGATTGGCGAGTTTCTTATCCTTCAACATCACCAGCGAACGGATAATGCGCCGCCGCGTCGAATGCGGCTGGATGACTTCATCGATATAGCCACGTGAGGCTGCGACGAAAGGATTGGCGAATTTCTCGCGATATTCCTCGGTCCGGGCTTCGATCTTTTCCGGATCGTTCATATCGGAGCGGAAGATGATCTCGACCGCGCCCTTCGGCCCCATGACCGCGATTTCCGCCGTCGGCCAAGCGTAGTTGACGTCGCCGCGCAGGTGTTTCGAACTCATGACGTCGTACGCGCCGCCATAGGCTTTGCGGGTGATGACAGTCACCTTGGGCACCGTAGCCTCGGCATAGGCGAACAGCAGCTTTGCGCCGTGCTTAATGATAGCGCCATATTCCTGCGCGGTTCCCGGCAGGAAACCCGGGACATCGACGAAGGTTACAATAGGAATTTCGAAACAATCGCAGAATCGCACGAAGCGCGCCGCCTTGCGGGCGCTGTCGATATCCAGGCAACCGGCCAACACCATCGGCTGGTTGGCGACGATTCCCACCGTCTCGCCGCCCATCCGGGCGAATCCGGTGATGATGTTGCGGGCAAAGCCTGGCTGCAACTCGAAGAACTCTCCTTCGTCCACGACCTTGTGGATCAGTTCTTCCATGTCATAGGGCTTGTTGGCGTTTGCCGGCACTAGCGTGTCGAGCGACATATCGAGCCGGTCGACGGAATCAGCTGTCTCGCGGCGCGGTGCCTTTTCGCGGTTCGATGAAGGCAGGAATCCCATGAAGCGCCGAAGCTCCAGCAGCGCCTCGACATCGTCCTCGAAGGCCACGTCGGCGACGCCGGATTTGGTCGTGTGGGTAACAGCGCCGCCCAGCTCTTCCTGGGTGACGATCTCATGTGTGACGGTCTTCACCACATCGGGACCGGTCACGAACATATAAGAGGAGTCCTTCACCATGAAGATGAAGTCGGTCATGGCCGGTGAATAGACCGCGCCGCCGGCGCAGGGGCCCATGATGAGCGAGACCTGCGGGACGACACCGGAGGCCAGAACATTGCGCTGAAAGACCTCTGCGTAACCGCCAAGGCTGGCGACGCCCTCGTGAATGCGCGCGCCGCCGCTATCGTTCAAACCGATGACCGGCGCGCCGACTTTCAGCGCCTGATCCATAACCCGGCAAATCTTCTCGGCATGAGCCTCGGACAAAGATCCGCCGAACACAGTAAAATCTTGGCTGAATACGAAGACCAGACGCCCGTCGATCGTGCCGAACCCGGTGACGACGCCGTCGCCCGGGATTTTCTGATCGGCCATGCCGAAATCGCTGGAGCGATGTTCGACAAACATGCCCCATTCTTCGAACGAGCCCTCGTCGAGGAGAACTTCCAGACGCTCCCTGGCGGTCAGTTTGCCTTTGGAGTGCTGAGCCTCGATTCGACGCGGACCGCCGCCGGCGCGTGCCGCGTCTCGATGCCGCTGGAGCTTGTCTAATATCGCCAGCACTTAAGTCTCCCTTGGTCCGTATGGGTCATCAATACCATCGTACTATTTTCGGCGTGAATTTTTCGCATTGCGTCAGAGTTTCCACGGAAAATCGTTAGATTTCGTTGAGACCCGAGGTTGAGCTAGCCGATCTTATCGATCGAGTAAAGCGAGTGAGAAGGACAGCTGCGCTCGCGTCAATAGGCAGGCCGCCAGACCGGGACTGATGCATCGAAAAAGGATGAAAAAGGGTGGGTGCAGTAGCCACAGGTGGACGGAATCGATGGATGAGCGACTTTGGGCCGCGATCCCCTAAGGCTTGCGAGTTTCCTTTTTCCATCGCACGCCGGAGCCGCCTCCGTTTTCGGAGATGAATTCGACTCCCGCATCCTCAAAGGTTTTCTGGATTAGAAACAGCGTACCTTTCTGCGGTGCCGAACGCTCATTTTCGAAGTTGCGAATGGTGACTGCGCTCGCTCCGGATTTGATCGCGAGATCGTCTTGGGTCCATTTAAGCAGTGCGCGCGCGGCTCGGCATTGAGAGGAATCCATTCGGCAACCTGCTCAAAGCTTCCGGAAACCGCAAGGACCATCGGAAATCATTTGACCACTCCTTTCTAAAAACGTATGGTTCTTTTGTTTTTCGGAAGCTTCATATCGCGCACCACTATCGTCGAAGCGCGTTGAAAACGCCTTGCGCGGTGAGGAGCCATGTCAATAGCCGGTTCAGAGCGTAGCCTGAAATCCGATTCCGTCAGCCGCCGAACGGTGCTCGCCGGCGGCGCCGCTGCGCCGCTCTTTCCTACCGGTACGCGGCCCATCCGGATCGACGAGGATCCGATCCTGCCGCTGTGGCGGGACTGGGTGAGCCTGCACGCGCGGGCAACGGCCCTGTGTCATCGGTGGCAGGAAATCGAGGCCTATTTGATGCGAAAGGTCGCCGTTTCGTCCACGCAGGTCTTACCCTGCGAGATGTCGCGTAGTCGCCCACCGGACGCTGGCGTTGAGCGCGACCGTGTCTTCGAGTGGGATGCCGGCCGCGAACAGGGTTGCGACGATCCGCAGATCAATCTCCGGTCGCAAAGATCGTCCTGGGCCGCGGAAGCTGAAGCTCTGGGCCTTAATGACATCGAGTTGCAGGAAGCTGAGGCTTGGCGTGACGAGACTGTGGTCAGCGACGCTATTTTTGCGACACAGGCCACCAGTATCGTCGGGGTCGCAATCAAGATTGCGTTGATTGTCGAGCTTTGCGCGACGGGACCTGACGAGTGTGAATTCCCTTGGCCTCAATTACGCGCCGTTCTCGCCGAGATAGAACAGCTGACTTGTTGGCCACATCGTCCTTGATTTGACGACTTGAACTGCTGTGAAAGGTGATTGGCCAAGAGACCAGGACTGCCGAACTGGCCTCGCATGAGATCGTGCAGAAAGGCGATTGAGGGATCGGCTATGATGGGATTCGATAGTCTCAGCTGCTTGTTAGACATCACATAAGAGATTAAGTAGTTCCTTGAAAGGAACAAGTTATGTCCACTGCAACCACCTTGTTCACGCCGCGTGAAGTTGCCGAGCTCTCGGGTGCCCCGAAGCACGTCATTGAAAAGGCCATTGAGGAACACATTCTCACCGTCCGTTTCCGAGCCTCGATTACGGAAGCTAGACAAGGGCGACGAATGTTGCCGGCCCATGCGGTCGCATATGCCGCTCTTGTTAACAAACTTGAGCTAAAACTCACAACGGCACACAAGAAACGCTTGTTTGCGATGCTCAAACGTCTGAGATCGGCGGAGATTCCCACTGCTCGAATCGAGCTCGCGCCTGCAGTCGAGATCGATGTCGGCCGTCTCATCGGCAATGCCATGGGTCGCGCCGAACAATATCGAGCTACGCGCAACGCTTCGATAGTCGTCGACCCCGAAATCAAAGGGGGAACACCCGTAATTCGAGGAACCCGGATGACCGTGTACGCCGTATTGGGCAGGATTGAACACGGTGAGACCGTTGCCGATATTCTTGCCGATAATCCCGATCTGTCTCGTGAGCCAATCGAAGCCGCAATCACTTATGCCAGGACTCATCCATTGATTGGGCGCCCCGGTGGTCGCCCCTGGGCGCATGCTGCTTGAAGCTATTCATCGACGAGTGTCTGTCCCCTCAACTCGCGACCAGGCTCAATGCCACCGGCAAGCACGACGCGATACATCCGCTCCACAATGGCCGACGGGGTGAACCAGATCATCGAGTACTGGAAAGGTGCCTCGTCGAAGACCGCGTCATGGTTACGGAGAACGCATATGTGGACGGCCCCCTCCTCGCAAGGGCATTTTCAGTTTTCTGATCAGATCGCTTGCGTCCATATGTGCGGC
>PLTD01000077.1:0-325 GCA_003165335.1 Rhodospirillales bacterium
GCCAACGGCAAGCCGATCATCGTCCCCAGCCAGGACATCGTTCTGGGTATCTATTACCTGTCGATGGAGCTGGAAAAGCAGGAAGGCGAAGGCACTGCCTTCTCCAGCATGGGCGAGCTTCAGCACGCGCTAGAGAGCAAGGTCACGACACTGCACACCAAGATCCGTGCGCGCTATCACACGGTGGATGCCGAGGGTAACCCGGTCGTTCAGCGCGTCGAGACCACCCCCGGACGAATGCTCCTGGGCGAGATCCTGCCGAAACATCCGAACGTGCCCTATTCGCTGGTCAATCGGGTACTGACCAAGAAGGATGTGACCAACG
>PLTD01000077.1:335-600 GCA_003165335.1 Rhodospirillales bacterium
TTCCTTCGGCAAGGACGACATGGTCATTCCCGCCAGCAAGGTTCAGCTGGTCTCCGACGCGCAGGACAAGGTCAAGGAATACGAACAGCAATATACCGACGGTCTGATCACCAAGGGTGAGAAGTACAACAAGGTGGTCGACGNNTCGACGTCTGGTCGTCCTGCACCGAGCGGGTTGCCGACGAAATGATGAAGGGGATGCAAAAGCTGAACCCGAAGCTGGGCGTCAACTCGGTCTATATGATGGCCCATTCCGGCGCCCGCG
>PLTD01000077.1:627-35973 GCA_003165335.1 Rhodospirillales bacterium
TGGCCGATACGGCGCTGAAGACCGCCAACTCCGGTTACCTGACCCGTCGCCTGGTCGACGTGGCGCAGGACGCAATCATCACCGATTACGATTGCGGCACCACCGAAGGCATCACGACCAAGGCCGTGATCGACGGCGGCGAGACCGTTGTTCCGCTGTCCGAGCGTATCCTGGGCCGTACCGTGCTGAACGACGTTGTCGATCCGCTGACCGGCGCAGTCATTCTGGCGGCCAACGGGTTGATCGATGAAGAACTGGCCGACAAGATCGAAAAGGCCGGTATCGATTCGGTGCAGATCCGCTCGGTGTTGACCTGCAAGTCGACACCCGGCATTTGCGGCATGTGCTATGGCCGCGATCTGTCGCGCGGCACGCTGGTCAATGAAGGCGAGGCGGTGGGCGTCATCGCTGCGCAGTCGATCGGCGAGCCGGGCACNNCATGCGTACCTTCCATATCGGCGGCGCGGCACAGCGTGGAGCGGAAATCTCCTCGGTCGAGGCTTCGTTCGACGGTAAGGTCAAGATCAACAACCGTAACGTGGTCAAGAACTCGTCGGGCATTCCCATCGTGATGGGGCGCAACAACGAACTTGTCCTGGTCGACGAGAACGGGCTGGAGCGCGCCCGTCACCGCCTGCCGTACGGCGCGAAGATCCTTGCCGACGACGGAGTGAAGGTTAAGCGCGGCGACAAGCTGGCCGAGTGGGACCCGTACACCATTCCGATGATCACCGAGCGCGACGGCAACGCCCATTACATGGACCTGGTCGAGGGTATCTCGATCCGCGAAGTGATGGACGAAGCCACCGGCATCTCGGCCAAGGTCGTCACCGACTGGCGTCAACAGGCCCGCGGCAGCGATCTGAAGCCGCGCATCCTGATGCGCGACGAGCAGGGCAATGCGATCAAGCTGCAGAGTGGGTTGGACGCGAACTACTACCTGTCGGTCGACGCCATTCTCTCAATCGAGAACGGTGCAAAGGTTCGGGCCGGCGACGTGCTGGCGCGTATCCCGCGGGAAACCTCCAAGACGCGCGACATCACCGGCGGTCTGCCGCGTGTTGCCGAGCTGTTCGAGGCGCGTCGTCCCAAGGACTTCGCGATCATTTCCGACATCGACGGTCGTGTCGAATTCGGTAAGGATTACCGCACCAAGCGCCGCGTCCTCGTGACGCCGGAAGACGGTGGCGAGTCGAAGGAATATCTGATCCCCAAGGGCAAGCACTTGGTCGTCCACGAAGGCGACTATGTGCAGCGCGGCGACGCATTGCTCGACGGCAACCCTGTGCCGCACGACATCCTGACCGTTCTGGGCGTTGAAGCTTTGGCCGAGTATCTCATCAACGAGATCCAGGACGTCTATCGTCTGCAGGGCGTNNATCGAGGTGATCGTTCGCCAGATGCTCCAGAAGGTCGAGGTCGAAGACGGCGGCGAAACCACGCTACTGGTCGGCGATCAGATCGATCGTCCGGAGTTCGATCTGGAAAACTCAAAAGCAGCGGCCGAAGGGCTCAAGCTTGCGAGAGGCAAGGCGGTGCTTCAGGGCATCACCAAGGCCAGCCTCCAGACTCGCTCCTTCATCTCGGCGGCGTCGTTCCAGGAAACCACCCGCGTCCTCACCGAGGCTGCGGTCCATGGCAAGATGGACTCGCTCGAAGGCTTGAAGGAAAATGTCATCGTTGGCCGTCTGATCCCGGCCGGCACCGGTGCGGTCGTCAATCGCCTCAAGGCGGTTGCCGCGCAGCGCGACAAGGACACGACCGTGTTGCAGGCGGAGAAATCCGCACCCGCAGCGCTGCCCGAGGCGAACGTCGCCTAGGCGACACGCCCTCAGAAATTGAATGCGCCCGCGTCTTCCGGCTTTGGCTGGACGACGCGGGCGTTTTCATTTCGGGATGGTTGAGCCTGCAGCGGTAGAGATTGCCATCATTGCCGCAGTTAAGAAGGACGCGTAAACCGGTAAAACGCCTCCAATCCAAGGTAAGGCAATCGATGACCAGCTTTCGCACAGCCCTGATCGGCGCCGGCTTCATTTCCACGACACATATCGAGGCATTGAAGGCTGCGGTTCCCGAGACGGAAATCGTCGCTATCGTCGATCGCAACCTGACTCTGGCTAAAAGCCGGGCAAGTCAGTGGGGCATACCCAATGTCTATGGCGACATCGAAGAGCTGATCGCCGCGGGTGTGGCCAATGTGGCGCATGTATTGGCTCCGCCCGATCTTCATGCCGCCATCGGCCGGCGCCTCCTCGAAGCGGGGATGCATGTCCTGCTTGAAAAGCCGATGTCGACGTCGGTCTCCGATTGCGATGCCCTGACCGCGCTGGCGGCCGAAAAAGGGCTGGTTCTGGGCGTCAACCAGAATTTCGTATTCCACCCGGCCTATCGAGCCGCGCGCCGAATATTGCTCGATGAGCGCCGATTGGGACCCATCCGTTCGCTTCACGTGACCTTCAACGTGCCCTTGCGTCAGCTTGGTGCACGTCAATTCGGCCATTGGATGCTGCAGGCGCCGGTCAATATCCTGCTCGAGCAGGCGGTTCACCCCTTATCCCAGATGGTCGATCTTCTCGGAAAACCGACAGACGTCGCGGGACGGGCGGGCAAGCCGCTGCAGCTTTCGCCGGGACATTTATTTTATGACCGGTGGAGCGCCGATTTGATGTGCGGCGACACGCCGGCACAACTCTATCTGGCCTTCGGCCAAAGCTTCCATGCCTGGCGCTTCACGGCGGTTTGCGATGACGGAGTGCTGATATGCGATCTGTCGGCCGGGCGCGTCACGGTGCAAGGCCGGGCACAATGGCCCGAGTTTCTCGACAATCTCGTTACCGGTGCCAGTGTTGCGGGCCAGATCGCCGCTCAATCGGTTGGCGGCGCGGTAGGCTATCTGACGGGGCTTCTCAAAATTCGCCCCCGCTCAGACGGCTTTTTTGTCAGCATGCGCGACAGCATCGCCGCCTTTTATCGCGGCATCCCTCTCGGTCATGCTCCTCTGGACGGGGCGTTCGGCGCGTCTCTCGTTGGCATATGCGAGACGCTGGCGGCAGTCGTTCCCATTCCCCAGCCGGCGAAGAAGCCTCGCAAGACGGCCGTCGCCAAAGCGTCAACTGCGCCCGAGCTCGTGGTCCTTGGCGGCAGCGGTTTCATTGGCTCACATCTTATATCCAGGCTGGTCGCGGATGGCCGACCGGTGCGGGTCGTGTCGCGCGCCGCCGGGGCCGGGTCGCCGCCGTTCGATTCGCCTTTAGTCGAAATCATGCGCGGCAATGTAGCCAACCGCGAGGATGTCGAACGCGCACTCGTCGGCGCAAAGCGGGTGGTTAACCTCGCCCATGGCGGCGGCGGCTCGAATTGGGACGACATCAAGCGCACGATGGTCGACAGCGCACTTTTGGTCGCCGAATGCGCCGCCTCGGCCGGGGTTCAGCGTTTGGTGCATGTCGGGTCTATCTCGGGACTGTATCTGGGTGATCCCTCCGAGACGATCACCGGCGCGACGCCGCCCGACCCTGAGGCCGAAAAGCGCAATCTCTATTCGCGCGGTAAAATCGAGGCAGACCGTACGTTGTTGTCATTTGCTGCCGAGAAGAAGCTTGACCTGGTCATTCTGCGGCCCGGTCTGGTCGTGGGCGAAGGCACCGCGGCTCTCCATGGCGGCCTGGGCTTCTTCAACAACGAACAGCATGTGATCGGCTGGAACGGGGGCACCAATCCCCTGCCGTTCGTGTTGGCCGACGATGTCGCCGATGCGATCATCAAGACACTCGATGCTCCGTCGCTGCCGGCACGCACATATAATCTGGTGGGCGATGTCCGGCCCACGGCGCGCGAATTCGTTCAATTGCTCGTCGACGCGACGGGCCGTCCAATCGCCTATCATCCGCAATCGGTCGATTGGCTCTATGCCGCGGAACTGTTCAAATGGGGCATCAAGCGCGCCACCGGTAAATCGGTAGACGTGCCTTCGCGGCGGGATTTGGTTTCGCGCGGTCTTGCCGCCCAGTTCGATTGCAGCGACGTCAAGCGTGATCTGGGTTGGCATCCGGTCGCGGATCGCGCGACCTTCATTGCTCGAGCGGTCGATATCCATCGGACCCCGTTCGTGCGGGCGCCATGACCCCAGGCGGTGGCGCCCGGCCGATCATTCTTCTGCATGTCTTCTCGACATTCGCGGTGGGCGGACCGCAAACACGTTTTGCCACCATCGCTGAGCGGCTTGGTCCGAAATATCGTCATCTGATTATTTCCATGAGCGGCCGAAACGATGCAGTTCAACTTTTGCCGAAGGGAGTCGATTTCCAGTTGGTCCCGATCCGCAACACACCGCGAAACCCGATCGCCAACGCCTTGCGCTTTGCCAATCAATTGCGGGAGCTGAATCCGGACCAGTTGGTGACCTATAATTGGGGTGCGCTCGAATGGGCGGTCGGCAACCGTTTCGGTCCACATCTTCCGCATATTCATATCGAGGACGGCTTTGGTCCCGACGAAGCCGTAACCCGTTTTAGGCGGCGCGTCTGGCTTCGCCGAGTAGGGTTGGCTCAGACCCGGACGATCGTCGTGCCGTCGCGAAACCTGGAAAAGATCGCCACGAAGGAATGGCATTTCCCCAGTTCACGCGTGCGCTATCTACCCAATGGCGTCGACACCGTCCGATTTGGGGCGCTGGTGCCCGAAGCCGAACGGGCGTTCCAGAAACGGCCGGGCGAAATCATTATCGGAACCTGTGCGGCCTTACGTCCGGAAAAGAACCTGGCCCGCCTGATCAGGACCTTCGCGGCCTGCCATCCGCAAAATGCGCGATTGGTGATTTGCGGCGACGGTATCGAGCGTGTCGCGCTGCAAGCGGTGGCGCGGGCCAATGACATCGCCGACAAGGTGCTGTTCACCGGCTATCTAGCCAAGCCCGAACTGGCATTGGCCGGGTTCGATATCTTCGCCATGTCGTCGGATACTGAACAGATGCCCTATGGGCTGCTCGAGGCGATGGCTGCAGGTTTGCCGGCTGTCGCCACGGATGTCGGGGATATCAAATCTATCGTGGCGGAAGATAACAAGCGCTTCATCGTCAATGTCGTGGATGAGGCGGCGCTGACCGGGTCGTTGCGGACATTGATTAATGACCCTGCGCTTCGTGCGACGCTCGGCGCGGCGAACCGGACCAAAGCTGGTTCGGAATTTTCGATCGACGTCATGGTTGCCGCCTATGATCGACTGTTCTCCAACATCAGCCCAAAAGCCCGTCCGATCGCTTGACGCCGCGGGTTGCGAGGCGTATAGGCTCGTCCTCCGCGAGGGATTGGTGGTCGGCACTTACTTAGGCCGAGACGCAGTCTTTCCGGAAAGCCTGTATTTCTACATAGCCGATACCGATGACGATGATGTCGGACGGCGTTTGGGTTCTAAACCCCCTGGGCGGCGATTGTTCTGTCCCTGGCGGGTTTTCGCGTTTTTCAATTGCCCTGCCGGGGATGTCTTCGGCCGGGCCAAGGTTTCGGACGGGTAGATCAGATGCCGACGATCAATCAGTTGATCCGCAAGCCGCGCCAGCCGCTGCGGGTGCGCAATAAGGTTCCCGCACTTGAGGCATGCCCTCAAAAGCGAGGCGTATGCACGCGTGTCTATACGACGACGCCAAAGAAGCCGAACTCGGCACTGCGTAAGGTCGCCCGCGTGCGGCTGACCAACGGGTTCGAGGTCACGAGCTATATCCCCGGCGAAGGTCACAATCTGCAGGAGCACTCGGTCGTTATGATCCGCGGTGGCCGCGTGAAGGATCTTCCCGGTGTTCGCTATCACATCATCCGCGGTTCGCTCGACACCCAGGGCGTCAAGGACCGTAAACAATCGCGCTCGAAGTACGGCGCGAAGCGTCCGAAATAAGGCGAGGAGTTTAAGCAATGTCGCGTCGTCGCCAAGCCGAGAAGCGTGAAATTCTCCCGGACGCCAAGTTCGGGGACATCACCCTGTCCAAATTCATGAACGTCATGATGGTCGATGGAAAGAAATCCGTCGCCGAAGGCACCATCTATGATGCCCTCGACCGGATCGCTGCCCGCACCCGGACGGAGCCTTTGCGCGTTTTTCACGATGCATTGAACAATGTGCGGCCCTACGTCGAAGTGCGCTCACGTCGCGTCGGCGGCGCCACCTATCAGGTGCCTGTCGAAGTTCGCCCCGAGCGCAGCCAGGCTTTGGCCATTCGTTGGCTGATCACCGCATCGCGCGCCCGCTCCGAGCGTACGATGATGGAGCGTCTGTCGAACGAGCTTATGGACGCGGCGCAACAGCGTGGCACCGCGATTAAAAAGCGCGAAGACACCCACCGTATGGCGGAGGCGAACAAGGCCTTCTCCCACTACCGCTGGTAACCCGGGCGCTTTAGTCAAATCATGTCCCGCAACCATCCCCTCGATCGATATCGCAATATCGGCATCATGGCTCACATTGATGCTGGTAAGACGACTACGACCGAGCGAATCCTCTATTACACCGGGAAGTCGTCCAGGATCGGAGAGGTGCATGAAGGCACCGCGACGATGGATTGGATGGAGCAGGAGCAGGAACGCGGCATCACGATCACGTCGGCCGCGACGACCTGTTTCTGGAACGACCACCGCATCAACATCATCGACACGCCGGGTCATGTGGACTTCACAATCGAAGTCGAGCGCTCGCTGCGCGTGCTGGACGGTGCGATCACGGTATTCGATGCGGTTGCAGGCGTTGAGCCGCAGTCCGAAACCGTATGGCGGCAGGCCGACAAATACGGCGTTTCGCGGATTTGCTTCATCAACAAGATGGATCGGGTCGGCGCCAATTTTTACCGCACGGTCGATATGATCGCCGAGCGTCTGGGCGCAACACCGATGGTTTTGCAGTTGCCAGTCGGCTCCGAGGCGGGCTTCGCCGGCGTCGTGGACCTGCTCAAGAACAAGGCGATCATCTGGAAAGATGAGACGCTGGGCGCGGAATTCTACGAAACCGAAATTCCGGCCGCCTTGGTCGAGCACGCGGCGGAATATCGCGCGGCTTTGATCGAAATGGCGGTCGAACAGGACGACGCCCTGCTTGAAGACTATGTCGGCGGCATCGAGCCCTCGATCGAGGCGCTGAAGGCCTGCATCCGCCGCGGAACGATCAATGGCGCTTTCGTGCCTGTGACCTGTGGCGCGGCGTTCAAGAACAAGGGCATCCAGCCGTTGCTGGATGCGGTGGTCGATTATCTGCCCTCGCCGCTCAATACCCACGATCTGACGGTGCGGCCCGACGACGGCGCAGCTTTCGCCGGTCTGGCGTTCAAGGTGATGAACGACCCGGTTGCCGGAACGCTCACATTCGTGCGGATCTATTCCGGTACGCTTGCGGTCGGCGCGACTGTTCTCAACTCGGTGCGGCACCGCACCGAGACGGTCGGCCGGATGCTGCAGATGCACGCCAATGCGCGTGAAGAGATTGAAGAGGCCTATGCCGGCGACATCGTCGCCATCCCCAGCCTCGACGTTACCAGCACCGGCGATACGCTGTGCGATCCTGCTGAGCCGGTCGTGCTGCAGAGCATGGCCTTCCCCGAGCCGGTGATCGAAGTTGCGGTCGAGGCAAAGACGGCCGCCGATCAGGATAAGCTTAATGCTGCCCTTGCCCGTCTTGCGCAGGAAGATCCGACCTTCAAGGTTTCTCTCGATCCCGAGAGTGGCCAGACTGTGATCCGCGGCATGGGCGAACTTCATCTCGAGATCATCGTCGATCGCATGAAGCGCGAGTTCAAGGTCAACGCCAATGTCGGCACACCTCAGGTCGCCTATCGCGAGACGATCACGCGCCGCGCTGAAATCGACTATACGCACGAGAAACACCTCGGCGGCAGCGATTATTTCGCGCGCATAAAGTTGGATTTTGCGCCGGGTGATGCGGGGTCGGGCTTCGCGTTCGAATCGCGTATAGCGCCGGGTGCGATGCCGACGGAATTCGTCTCCGGCGTGCAGAACGGCGTCAATGCCGCCAAGGAATCGGGCGTCCTCGCTGGCTTCCCAGTCATCGATTTGAACGTTGCGCTGGTCGATGGGACCTATCGCGACACAGCTTCTTCGGCACTGGACTTCGAGGTCGCGGCGCGGGCTGCTTTCAAGGAAGGGATGCGTAAAGCGGGTCCCGTTCTGCTTGAACCGATAATGCGCGTCGAGGTTTTGACTCCCGAAGATTACATGGGCGACATTATTGGCGATCTAAGCTCGCGTCGCGGACAGATATCGGGTATGGATCAGCGCGGTCCCGCTCGCTCTATCGATGCGATGGCACCGCTTGCCAATATGTTCGGCTATGTCAACACGCTCCGCTCCATGAGCAAGGGGCGTGCGCAATATAGTATGCAATTCGACCACTATGATCCGGTACCTCAGGCGATCGCTGACGAGGTTCGGGCAAAGCTCGCTTGATAGTTTCTGTAGTCACTAAACGGCCCACGGTTGGGCAAGATGGCGGAGTAGAAAATGGCCAAGTCTAAATTTGAGCGGAATAAGCCGCACTGCAATATCGGCACGATCGGCCACGTCGATCATGGCAAGACGTCGCTGACAGCGGCGATTACCAAGATTTTGGCCAAGTCGGGCGGCGCGGTCTATACCGCGTACGATCAGATCGACAAGGCGCCGGAAGAAAAGGCGCGCGGCATTACGATCGCGACGGCTCACGTCGAGTATGAGACGAAGAACCGGCATTACGCCCACGTCGACTGCCCCGGCCNNGATGCCGCAGACCCGCGAGCACATCTTGCTGGCCCGTCAGGTCGGCGTGCCCGCCATCGTCGTGTTCATGAACAAGATGGACATGGCCGATCCGGAACTGGCTGAACTGGTCGAGATGGAAATCCGCGAGCTCCTCGACAAATACGATTTCCCGGGCGACGACACCCTGATCGTGAAGGGCTCCGCCCTGGTCGCGCTCGAAGACGGCGATCCGATCCTCGGCGAAAACGCGATCCTTGAGCTGATGGAAGCTGTCGATATCAGCATCCCGCAGCCTGAGCGCCCGATCGATCGCCCGTTCCTGATGCCGATTGAAGACGTGTTCTCGATCTCCGGTCGCGGCACCGTTGTGACCGGCCGTGTCGAGCGCGGCATCGTGAAGGTTGGCGAAGAAATCGAGATCGTTGGCCTGAAGGCGACTGTCAAGACCGTCGTCACCGGCGTCGAAATGTTCCGCAAGCTGCTCGATCAGGGNNAGGCCGGCGACAATGTCGGTTGCCTGCTGCGCGGCACGAAGCGTGAGGACGTCGAGCGCGGCCAGGTTTTGGCCAAGCCGGGTTCGATCACCCCGCACACCGACTTCACCGCCGAGGCCTATATTCTGACGAAGGAAGAGGGCGGCCGTCACACGCCGTTCTTCACCNNCAGTTCTACTTCCGCACGACCGACGTCACCGGAATGGTCGAGCTGCCGGAAGGCACCGAGATGGTCATGCCGGGCGACAACGTGTCGATCGTCGTGAAGCTGATCGCGCCGATCGCGATGGATGAAGGCCTGCGCTTCGCCATCCGTGAAGGCGGCCGAACCGTCGGTTCGGGCGTCGTCGCGAAGGTTCTTAAATAGTCTCGCGGGACTTTCTCTAAGCCACCGCAAGGACAAGGAAAAATGGATACTCAAAGCATCCGCATACGCCTGAAGGCGTTCGACCATCGCGTGCTCGACCAGTCGACCAGCGAGATCGTCTCCACTGCGAAGCGCACAGGCGCCCGCGTTCGTGGCCCGATCCCGCTGCCGACGCGGATCGAGAAGTTCACGGTGCTGAGAGGTCCGCATATCGACAAGAAAAGCCGCGAGCAGTTCGAGATCCGCACNNGACGCGCTGATGAAGCTCGACCTCGCCGCGGGCGTCGACGTCGAGATCAAGCTGTAAGAGTCGCAAAATGACCACTGTTCAACCAACACGCACCGGGCTCGTCGCCCTGAAGATGGGCATGACGCGCCTCTTCAACGACGCCGGCGATCAGGTGCCCGTCACAGTCCTTAAGGTGGACGAATGCCGGGTCATCTCGCACCTCACAGTCGAAACCAACGGCTACACCGCGCTTCAGCTCGGGTTCGGAACCGCCAAGGTTAAGAACGTGTCGAAGGCCGTGCGCGGGCATTTTGCCAAGGCGAAGGTCGAGCCCTCGAAAAAGGTCTTCGAATTCCGGGTGCCGCCGGAGTCCCTCGTGGAAGTCGGTGCGGAAATCACCGCCGATCACTTTGTCGCCGGACAGCAGGTCGATGTGACCGGCGTGACGGTGGGTAAGGGTTTTGCCGGCGGTATGAAGCGCTGGAATTTCGGCGGCTTGCGCGCCACCCACGGTGTGTCTGTCTCGCACCGAAGCCTCGGTTCGACGGGTAATCGTCAGGATCCGGGTCGGACATTCCCGGGCAAGAAGATGGCCGGCCATCTGGGTGCTGAGCAGGTTACCACGCTCAATCTTCAGGTCGTCTCGGTCGATGCCGAAAAAGGTCTGATCATGGTCAAGGGATCGGTTCCCGGCTCCGACGGCAATTGGGTTGTTGTCCGCGACGCAATCAAGCGGCCGCGCAGCAAGGACCTGCCTTTCCCGGCCGCCCTGCGTTCCGTCGAATCCCAAGCGCCAGCCGTCGAAGCGGCTCCGGCCGAAACACCTGTCGCGGAAGCGCCCGCCGCTACCGAGAGCGAGGGCTGAGATATGAAGCTTCCCGTCAAAAATCTGGCAAATGAGAATGTCGGCGAGATCGAACTCGACGACACGATCTTCGGTGTGCCGGTCCGCGAAGATCTGATCTTCCGCGCGGTCAACTGGCAGCTGGCCAAGCGGCGCAGCGGCAACCACAAGACCAAGGGCATCAGCGAGATCAGCGGCACGACCAAAAAGCCCTATAACCAAAAGGGCACCGGTCGCGCACGTCAGGGCTCGCTGCGCAGCCCGCAGTTCCGCGGTGGTGCGCGTATATTCGGGCCAGTTGTCCGCAGTCACGAGCATGACCTGACCAAGAAGGTCCGCAAGTTGGCTCTTAAGACAGCTTTGTCCGCCAAAGCTGCTGCCGGCCAGTTGGTCATCATCGACACGGCTGAATTGGCGAACCACAAGACCAAGGCGATGGCCGCCACCCTCAAGACGATGGGCTTTGACTCGCTTCTGCTCATCGACGGCGCGGTGGTGAATGAGAATTTCGCCCGTGCAACGCGAAACATTCCGTTGGTCGATGTCCTGCCCAGCCAGGGCGCGAACGTTTACGACATCATCCGCCGCAACATTCTGGTCTTGACCAAGAGCGCGGTTAGCGATCTGGAGGCTCGGCTGAAATGAGCGAAGTCAAAAAGCGCCGCTTCGGCTTCGGCAGGGCGGCTAGTCCTGAGGCGGGTATCGACCCGCGCCACTACGACATCATCACCGCGCCGATCATCACCGAAAAGGCGACGATGGGATCGGAATATGGGCAGGTGACGTTCCGCGTCCCGCTTACTGCAACCAAGCCTGAAATCAAGGCGGCGGTAGAAGCTCTGTTCAAGGTCGATGTGAAGGCGGTCAATACCTTGATCGCCAAGGGTAAGACAAAGCGCTTCAAGGGTCTGCCGGGTCGCCGCGCGGACGTGAAGAAGGCAGTTGTGACGCTGGCCGCCGGCCAGTCGATCGACGTGACCACGGGCGTTTAACGATGGCACTTAAACATTATCGTCCAATGACCCCGGGCACGCGCCAGCTGGTGCTGGTCGACCGCTCGGAACTGTACAAGGGCAAGCCGGTGAAGGCGCTGACCGAGGGTCTGAACAAGACCGGCGGCCGCAACAACTTCGGCAATATCACGTCGTGGCAGCGCGGCGGCGGGCACAAGCGCCGCTATCGTCTGATCGATTTCAAGCGTCGTAAGTTCGACGTGCCGGCGAAGGTCGAGCGGCTGGAATATGACCCTAACCGCACCGCCTTCATCGCTCTGATCAACTATGCTGACGGCGAGCAGGCTTATATTTTGGCCCCCCAGCGCATCGCCGTCGGCGATACGGTTCTGTCATCCGAACGCGCGGACATTAAGCCGGGCAACGCGATGCCGCTTAAGAACATGCCGATCGGAACGATCGTCCATAATGTCGAGATGAAAGCCGGTCACGGCGGGCAGATCGCGCGTTCTGCCGGGACCTACGTTCAGCTGGTTGGGCGCGATGCCGGCTATGCTCAACTTAAGCTTTCGTCCGGCGAGTTGCGCATCGTGCGCGGCGAATGCATGGCGACCATCGGCGCGGTGTCGAACCCCGACAAGTCGAACGAGTCGATGGGCAAGGCCGGCCGCAATCGTTGGAAGGGCATCAGGCCGCATGTTCGCGGTGTCGCGATGAACCCTGTCGATCACCCGCACGGCGGCGGCGAAGGCCGCACTTCGGGCGGCCGTCATCCGGTTACCCCTTGGGGCAAAGGCACCAAGGGCAACAAGACACGCAGCAACAAGACGACGGACCGGCTCATCATCCGGCGTCGTAACAAGAAATAGGCCGAAGCCATGGCACGTTCAGTTTGGAAGGGTCCCTTCCTCGATGGCTATCTGCTCAAGAAGGCAGACAAGTCACGCAGCTCGGGTCGCAACGAGATCGTCAAGATCTGGTCGCGCCGTTCGACGATCCTTCCCCAATTCGTTGGGTTGACCTTCGGCGTCTATAACGGACAGAAGTTCATCCCGGTGTTGGTGACCGACAATATGATCGGCCACAAGTTCGGCGAATTCTCGCCGACGCGGACCTTCTATGGTCATGCGTCGGACAAGAAGTCGAAGCGTTCGTAGGGGCTGGAGGGAACAATGAGCCAAACAGCCAATCCGCGGCGACTGCCTGAGACCCAGGCGCTTGCCCGCGCCAAGATGATCCGCACCAGTGCGCAGAAGCTCAATGTCGTCGCAGCGATGATCCGCGGCAAAAGCGCGAGCGCTGCGCTTGCCAGCCTGGTCTTCTGCGAACGGCGCGTGGCGCATGAAGTGAAGAAGGTTCTGCAAGCGGCGATTGCCAATGCGGAAAATAACCATCAGCTGGATGTCGACCGTTTGGTCGTGTCCGAGGCCAGCGTCGGCCGGGCTTTGGTGATGAAGCGCTTCCATACGCGTGGTCGCGGAAAGTCCGCTCGTATTGAGAAGCCGTTCAGCAACCTGACCGTGATCGTCGCCGAGCGCGCCGAAGTCGTGACAGAGGGGAAAGCCTAAGCATGGGCCAGAAGATCAATCCGATCGGCTTCCGCGTCGGCATCAACCGCACCTGGGACAGCCGGTGGTACGCCGACCGCGACTACGCCAAACTGCTTCATCAGGATTTGAAGCTGCGCGACTATCTCATGACCCGACTCTCTCAGGCCGGTGTGGGCCGCGTAGTGATCGAACGCGCTGCTAAGAAGACGCGCGTTACGATCCACAGCGCTCGTCCCGGTGTCGTCATTGGCAAGAAGGGTGCGGATATCGAAAAGCTGCGTCTCGAACTGGCGAACCGCACCGGTTCCGACGTGTCGCTCAACATTCTCGAAATCCGCAAGCCGGAAATTGATGCAAAGCTGGTGGCCGAAAACATCGCCAGCCAGTTGGAGCGCCGCGTGGCCTTCCGCCGTGCGATGAAGCGCGCCGTTCAGTCGGCGATGCGTCTCGGCGCGTTGGGCATCAGGATCAACTGTTCCGGTCGTCTCGGCGGCGCAGAAATCGCGCGGCTGGAGTGGTATCGCGAAGGCCGCGTGCCTTTGCATACGCTTCGCGCCGACATCGATTACGGCACGGCGACTGCGAAAACCACCTATGGAACGTGCGGCGTTAAGGTTTGGGTCTTCAAGGGCGAAGTTCTAGCCCATGACCCGATGGCGCAGGACAAGCGCGCCGCCGAACAGCAACCGGCGCGTTAAGGAAACAAGGCGATGCTCAGTCCTAAACGTACAAAATACCGCAAGGCCCATAAGGGCCGCATTCGCGGGGTCGCCCAGTCCGGGACGACGCTGAACTTCGGCTCATTCGGGTTGAAGGCGATGGAGCCCGATCGGGTCACTGCTCGGCAGATCGAAGCGGCCCGCCGCGCAATCACCCGTCACATGAAGCGTCAGGGTCGACTTTGGATTCGGGTTTTCCCGGATCTGCCGGTCTCGACGAAGCCTGCTGAAGTCCGCATGGGTTCCGGTAAGGGTTCGCCCGAATATTGGGTGGCGCGCGTTCATCCCGGCCGCATCATGTTCGAACTGGACGGCGTGCCGGCAGACATCGCGCACCGCGCTTTCGAGCTGGCCCAGGCCAAGCTGCCGATCAAAACGCGGATTATCGCGCGGGTAGAGGAGGCTGTTTGAGATGGCGAAAGTGACTGATTTTCGCGGGCGGACCGAAGACGAATTGCATGATGCGATCGCCGCTCTGAAGAAGGAGCAGTTCAATCTGCGCTTCCAGAAGGCAAGCGGGCAGTTGGAAGCTACGGGCCGCGTACAGGTTGTGCGGCGCGATATTGCGCGGATCAAGACGGTGCTTGGCGAACGCGGTCGTGCCGCGTCCCAAGCTAAGGCATAGAGGATTAGCCGATGCCCAAAAGGGTAATGCAAGGTCGGGTCGTGAGCGACAAAGGTGACAAGACTGTTGTCGTCCTGGTGGAACGCCGCGTCATGGACAAGGTCTACAAGAAGTTCATTCGTCGCTCCAAGCGCTATGCGGCTCATGATGACGGCAACGTCTTTCATGTAGGCGATGCGGTGGAAATCGAAGAATGCCGTCCGATTTCAGCGCGTAAGCGTTGGCGGGTGATTACGCCGGCTCCGGCGCCTGATGGCGCCTCGGTCTGACGTCAAGAATAAAGAAGGGTCGAAACAATGATACAGATGCAGACGAACCTGGACGTCGCCGACAATAGCGGTGCGCGGCGGGTGATGTGCATCAAGGTGCTGGGCGGCTCCAAGCGGAGATACGCTTCAATCGGCGATGTGATCATCGTTTCGATTAAGGATGCGATTCCGCGCGGCCGTGTGAAGAAGGGTGACGTGCATCGCGCCGTCGTCGTTCGCACCTCTTTTGCACTCCGCCGCGGCGACGGCAGCGTGATTCGCTTTGATAACAATGCCGCCGTGCTGATCAACAAGCAGGGCGAGCCGATCGGAACGCGCATCTTCGGGCCCGTCACACGCGAGTTGCGCGGGAAAAAGTTCATGAAGATCATCTCACTCGCCCCAGAGGTGCTGTAATGGCGTCCAAGATTAAAAAGGGCGACACGGTCATCGTGTTGACCGGCCGCGACAGAGGCAAGACCGGAGAGGTCTTGAAGGTTCTGCCTGACGCGAACCGCGTTTTGGTTGACGGCGTCAATTTGGTGAAGAAGCACAAGAAGCCTTCGCCGGCTTCGGCTGGCGGCATCGAAACGATGGCCGCGCCGCTGCATATTTCCAACGTGGCGCATAAGGACCCGAAGTCCGGCAAAGCGACGCGGATTGGGTTCAAGTTTCTCGAGGACGGCCGCAAAGTTCGCTTTGCGAAAGCCTCGGGTGAGGTGATCGACCGATGAGCAAGACCGAGAAAGATACGGCGATGCGCGCGCGTTTGCGCAACCATTACGAAGCCGTCGTCCATGCTGCGCTGAAGACAGAGTTCGGTTATGGCAATGATCTGGCCGTGCCGAAGCTGGAAAAGATCGTCATCAACATGGGTGTCGGTGAGACCACCTCCGATACACGCAAGATCCAGGGTGCGGTCTCCGAACTGCAGGCGATTTCGGGCCAGAAGCCGGTAATCACCAAGGCGAAGAAGTCGATCGCTCAGTTCAAGGTGCGCGAAGGTATGCCGCTCGGCTGCAAGGTCACATTGCGCGGCCGCCGTATGTACGAGTTCCTGGACCGGCTGATCACGATTGCTCTGCCGCGTGTTCGCGATTTTCGCGGTCTGCCTGGCAATAGTTTCGACGGCCGCGGCAATTATGCCATGGGCCTGAAGGAACAGATCATTTTCCCTGAGATCGACTACGACCAGGTCGATGCGATCCGGGGCATGGACATCGTGATTTGCACGACGGCCAACACGGACAAGGAAGCGAAGGCTTTGCTGCGCGGCTTTAACATGCCGTTCGTAAGCTAGGCGGGGGCGAGAGATGGCAAAGAAGAGTTCAATCGAAAAGAACAACCGCCGGATTAGGCGCGTCAAGCAATATGCAAAGCGCTGGGATCGTCTGCGCGAAGTTGCGCGCGACAAAACGGTTCCAGCCGAAGAGCGGTTCGAGGCAACCTTGAAGATGGCCGAACTGCCGCGCAACACGAACCCGACCCGCGTTCGCAATCGCTGCGAGCTGACCGGGCGGTCGCGGGCGGTTTACCGTCGCTTTAAACTATCGCGCATCGCGCTTAGGGAGCTGGCCTCGATCGGCCTGATCCCGGGCGTGACGAAGTCAAGCTGGTAAGGAGGGATCTGAAGTATCATGTCATTAAGCGATCCCCTGGGCGATATGTTGACCCGCATCCGCAATGGGCAGTCTGCCCATATGTCGGCGATCAACAGCCCGTCATCGAAACTGCGCCGCAACGTGCTCGAAGTTCTAAAGCGCGAAGGTTACATCCGTGACTTCGACGAAGAGGCCGAGGTCAATGGTTCTGCCAGCCTTCGCATCGAGCTGAAGTATCACGATGGTGAGCCTGTGATTCGCGAGATTAAGCGCGTCTCCAAGCCCGGCCGCCGTGTCTATTCGAAAATCGCCGATTTGGCGCGCATCTATAACGGGCTCGGAATTTCGATCCTGTCGACGCCGCGCGGCATCATGTCGGATCATGAGGCTCGCGCCGCCAATGTTGGCGGCGAAGTCCTCTGCCGCGTGTTCTAGGCCGGGTCAGGAAAAGCAAATGTCACGTATCGGTAAAGCTCCGGTCACCGTACCGCAGGGCGTCGAGGTCAAGCTCGACGGCCAGACGATCACAGCCAAGGGAAAACTTGGCCAAGGCAGCGTCACGCTCGTCGACGATGTTTCGGCCGAGATGAAGGACGGCAATATCTCTGTGCAGCCGCGCAGCGAATCACGTCGTGCCCGCAATATGTGGGGCACATCGAGGACGCAGGTGAATAACCTGATCCACGGCGTCGCAGAGGGCTTCACCCAGAATCTTGAAATCATCGGCGTTGGTTATCGCGCCGCGGTACAGGGCAAGGAACTCGTGCTGCAGCTCGGCTATACGCACGATATCAAGTATCCGATCCCTGCTGGGGTCACGATGAAGACCGAAAAGCCGACGACGATCGCAATTCTGGGGCCGAACAAGCAGCAGATCGGACAGATTGCCGCCGAAATCCGCGCCTTCCGTCCGCCTGAGCCTTATAAGGGCAAGGGCGTAAAATATGCGACCGAGACGATTATCCGCAAAGAAGGCAAGAAGAAGTAGGACCGGCACATGGCAAAGATCGATCCAAAAACAGCACGCAAGTTTCGTGTGCGCGCGCGCCTTCGCCGTTTGTCGACGGAACGGCCGCGTTTGTCAGTTCATCGCACCTCCAGCCACATCTACGCTCAGTTGATCGACGATCACTCGGCGAAGACCCTGGCTGCCGCCTCCACACTTGAGGCCGGCGTTCGGACGGATATCAAAAGCGGCGCCAATATCGAGGCAGCCAAAGTCGTGGGACGGCTATTGGCCGAACGCGCCAAGGCGGCCGGCATCGTCGATGTCCGCTTCGATCGGGGCGGTTATATTTTCCACGGACGGGTCCGTGCGCTGGCTGACGCCGCGCGCGAAGCCGGCTTGAATTTTTAGGGGGCCGGAATGGCGCGTGGTGACAACAGGGACCAACGGGGCGGCGGCAATCGCGACCGTGAGGGCCAAGAGAGCGAATTCGTCGAAAAGCTGGTTTCGATCAATCGCGTAGCGAAAGTGGTCAAGGGCGGTCGGCGTTTCGGCTTCGCAGCTTTGGTCGTGGTCGGCGACGGCAAGGGTCGGGTCGGTCACGGCGCCGGAAAGGCGCGTGAAGTGCCTGAGGCGATCCGTAAGGCAACCGAGCAGGCGAAGCGCACCATGGTACGCGTTCCTCTGCGCGAAGGCCGCACTCTGCACCATGATCTGAAAGGCCATTTCGGAGCGGGTCAGGTCGTTATGCGTGCGGCTCCGGCCGGTACCGGAATTATTGCCGGCGGTCCGATGCGCGCCGTGTTCGAAGCCCTGGGCGTTCAGGACGTTGTGGCCAAGTCGATCGGCACCTCAAATCCGCATAACATGGTCAAGGCAACTTTGGCCGCGCTTTCCAGCATCGTCAGTCCGCGCGTCGTCGCGGCGCGACGCGGCAAGAAGATCAGTGACATCCTGGGCAAGCCCGAAGCAGGTGTCAGCGAACATGAAGGGGCCGCATGATGGCGAAGGCCAAAAAGAGCGCGGTTGTGGAGAAGGCGACCGTTATTGTTACTCAGGTCGGCAGCCCGATCGGTCGTGAGCACGATCAGCGCGAAACGCTGGTCGGTCTTGGCCTCAACAAGATCGGCCGGACCCGTGAGTTGGAAGATACGCCGGCGGTGCGTGGGATGATTGCCAAAGTGGCGCATCTGCTCCGCGTCGAGGCTTAAGGATCAGGGTCATGAAACTCAACGAACTTCACGACAATCCCGGAGCTCGCAAGGAGCGCATGCGGGTTGGACGCGGCATCGGTTCCGGCAAGGGCAAGACCGGCGGCCGGGGCGTCAAGGGACAGACCTCGCGCACTGGTGTGTCGATCAACGGATTCGAAGGCGGGCAGATGCCCCTTCACCGCCGTATTCCAAAGCGTGGTTTCACCAACCACATGCGCAAGGACTTTGTCGTGGTCAATCTGGGCGACATCCAGAAGGCCATTGAGGCCAAGAAGCTGGATGCCGCTGCTGTGATCGACGCGGCGGCCTTGATTGCGTCTGGTCTTTTGCGCCGCGCGGACGACGGCGTGCGTCTTTTGGCCAAGGGTGCCTTCTCGACGAAGAAATTGCGGTTCTCCGTCGTCGGCGCGTCTGCTGCGGCTATTGCCGCAGTCGAAAGCGCAGGCGGAACGGTCGAATTGCTGAAGAGCAAGGCAGAGCCCGAAGCGGCTGGCTGAGTTTTTAGCAAGATTCGACAGGAGATTTGCGAATAGGGGTGGTTCGATCGGGCCAAGGGACTTATCTTTCGAGGGTCCGTTTCGCGCCTTCTGCTTAAGGATAATCGATGGCTTCCGCCGCCGAACAACTCGCCGCCAACCTGAACTTCGGTGCCTTTTCTAAGGCGACCGAGCTCAAGAAGCGGATATGGTTTACCGTCATTGCGCTGATCGTCTACCGGATCGGTTGCTATATTCCCCTGCCGGGGATCGATCCGCATGCGCTGGCGCAGATGTTCCAGCGTCAGTCGGGTGGCATATTGGATATGTTCAATATGTTCTCGGGCGGCGCGCTACAGCGCATGACGATCTTCGCGCTTAACATCATGCCCTATGTGTCGGCTTCGATCATCGTACAGGTTATGACGATCGTCTCGCCTCAGCTTGAGGCCCTCAAGAAGGAGGGTGAGGCCGGGCGTAAGAAGATGACGCAATATACCCGTTATCTGACGGTGTTTCTGGCAGGCGTGCAGGCATACGGACTGGCTGCCAGCCTGCAGAACGGCGGCGCAGTTATCGATCCGGGCATTATCTTCATCGCCACCACAGTAGTCACGATGACCGGTGGTACGATTTTTCTGATGTGGCTGGGTGAGCAGATCACCAGTCGCGGAATAGGCAACGGTATTTCCCTCATCATCTTCGCCGGCATTGTAGCGCAGCTGCCCCGCGGGCTTCTGCAGGCACTCGAACTGGGCCGCACTGGCGCTTTGTCGTCGCTGGTGATCATCGGCATGCTGATCATGGTGGTGCTGGTCTTCCTGTTCATCGTCTTCATGGAGCGGGCCCAGCGTCGTCTTCTGGTTCAATATCCTAAACGCCAGCAGGGCAACCGCATGTATGGCGGCGAATCCAGCCATTTGCCGCTCAAGCTCAATACATCCGGTGTCATCCCGCCGATCTTCGCCTCATCTCTGTTGCTTTTGCCCCTGACGATTACGGGATTCCTCGGGCGCCAACGCGGTGGGGACAGTTGGATCGATTGGATCATTCAGCAGATCGGTCACGGCAAGCCGCTCTATATGGTTCTATATGCCGCCGGCATCGTTTTCTTCTGCTTCTTCTATACGGCCATCGTCTTCAATCCGGCGGAGACCGCAGATAACTTGAGAAAATATGGGGGATTCATTCCAGGCATTCGGCCGGGCAAATCGACCGCCGACTATTTGGACAAGGTTCTGACCCGCATCACGGTTATCGGTTCGGCCTATCTGGTGGTCGTGTGCCTGATTCCTGAATTGCTGATCTCGCAATATTCGCTGCCGTTCTATTTTGGTGGAACGAGCCTGCTGATTTGCGTGACGGTGACTATGGATACGGTCGCTCAGATACATTCGCATCTTCTTGCGCATCAATATGAGGGGTTGATCAAGCGCTCGAAGCTTCGCGGTGCTCGCAGCAATCGGGGCATTTAAGACTGCTCCTATCGCGGTTCTAAGATCGAAAGAAATTCGGCAATGAATATTATTCTGCTCGGTCCGCCGGGCGCGGGGAAAGGGACCCAGGCTCAGCGCCTGGAGAAGACTTATAAGATCGTACAAATCTCCACCGGGGATATGCTGCGTGCGCGCAAGAAGGCTGGCGATGCACTGGGGCAGGAGCTCTCGTCGATCATGGCTGCGGGCAATCTCGTACCGGACGTTTTGATTATCCGGATGCTGGCGGAGCGCATCGAACAGCCCGACGCAGCAAACGGCTTTATTCTCGACGGTTTTCCCCGCACTGTGCCTCAGGCAGAGGCGCTCGACGCCATGCTGGTGAGCAAGGATCTGAAGCTCGCGGCCGTTATCGAGCTCAAGGTGGATGAAGAGGAGCTCGTTCAGCGAATCGCTGGTCGTTATTCCTGCGCGAAATGCGGCTCGGGCTATCACGATCTTTACCAGAAGCCCGAGAAGACCGGCGTTTGCGACAAATGCGGCGCCACCGAATTTATCCGCCGCGAAGACGATAAACCTGAGGCGGTGCGGAACCGGCTGAAGGTCTATCACGACCAGACAGCACCGATCCTGCCCTATTACACGGCCAAAGGGTTGCTGCAGACAGTCGACGGCATGGCGCCGATCGACGATGTCTCGCATGCGATCGAAAGCCTGCTGAAAAAGGTGGCCTGACATCGCAATGCGCGGTCTTCTTGTCCCGATGGTCTGCGGGGTTTCCTTGATCGTCGCCCAGATCACAGCGGCGGCGCCGATGGCTGAGGACGCCTGTTCGCTGATCACTACCGAAGAGGTGGCGGCAATCGTCGGGGGTAAAGTCGACGGCGCCCAGCGCAACGATGCCGGGACGACAGACGACGGCGGCTATTCGTCGACCTGCGTTTGGAAGGTCACGGGCGGGACGCCTTTGCCGCCTAAACCCAATGCCCCCTTCGACGGTGCCAGCTTTGCGATGCTGAATACGATCACCTGGCCGGCCGGCAGCGGCATGGCAAAGAAATATCTCGAGGATTTCCGGGACGCGGCAAAACAGAACCTCATCGACATGAATCCCGTTCCGGTCCAGGCCGGCGATGAGGCCTTGTGGTGGGGCGACGGCGTGGCGGTGCGCAAGGGCGACGTCAGTTTCGGCGTCTCGGTGCATGTCGGTACGGACAAGAAAGCCGAACAGGCGATGGAGGAGGCTCTGGCCAAGAAAATCGTCGGAAACTTTGACGGCAAACAAGGCGCTGCAGGGCATTGACCTGGAGCAATCTCTCCCTATAATGCGCGACCTTCCGGAGTATAGACGACCGGCTGATCGCGCGCGCCCCAATTCAGGGGCATTTTTCGTTCGATCTTGATCATTAGGAGCATGGCGTGGCCCGTATTGCTGGTGTGAACATCCCCGCGCAAAAGCGTGTTGAGATCGCTCTTCGCTACATCTATGGCATTGGGCCGGATCGTGCGTCGGCGATTTGCAATAAAATCGGTATTCCGACTGAGCGGCGCGTCAACGAGTTGACCGACGACGAAATCTTCCGGATCCGTGAAGTCATCGATGCCGACTATAAGGTAGAAGGCGATCTGCGCCGCGACGTCGCGATGAATATTAAGCGCCTGATGGATTTGGGCTGTTATCGCGGTTTGCGTCACCGTAAGGGTCTGCCGGTACACGGCCAGCGTACGCACACCAATGCGCGCACCCGCAAGGGTCCGGCGCGTCCGATCGCGGGCAAGAAAAAGGTCACTAAATAACAGGCCGGCTCGTGCCGGCGGCTTCGCTCATAAATTTACCGAATTCCTGAGGATCCATGGCAAAACCCACCACTGCGCAGCGGCTTCGCCGCAAAGAGCGTAAGAACATCACGTCCGGCGTCGCGCATGTGAACGCGTCGTTCAACAACACGATCATCACGATCACGGATGCGCAGGGCAATGCGATTGCCTGGGCGTCTTCGGGCAGCGCAGATTTCAAAGGTTCGCGCAAGTCGACTCCCTATGCCGCGCAGATGGCTGCAGAGTCGGCCGGTAAGAAGGCCATGGAACACGGAATGCGGACCCTTGAGGTCGAAGTCAAAGGCCCCGGGTCGGGTCGTGAATCCGCACTGCGCGCGTTGCAGACGGTCGGCTTTACGGTGACCGCGATTCGCGACATTACGCCGGTTCCGCATAACGGCGTTCGGCCGCCGAAGCGCCGCCGGGTCTGACACGGCGGGGGTCCCGGCGGGGCCTCGATTCAATTAGCCCGTTTCGCCCTCCGCACCTTTGCGGAAATTAAGCGGCGGATTTGAAGGTAGAGACAGATGCACAAAAACTGGCAGGAATTGATCAAGCCGAGCAAGCTCGGCACACAGCCCGGCACCGATGCGCGCCGTTTTGGCAGCATCATCGCCGAGCCGCTCGAGCGTGGCTATGGCCTGACGCTGGGCAATGCTTTGCGGCGTGTATTGCTGTCGTCGCTTCAGGGGGCCGCGGTGATCGCGATCCAGATCGACGGCGTGCTGCATGAGTTCTCGTCGATCCCGGGCGTGCGTGAGGACGTGACCGATGTTGTGCTGAACATCAAGTCGCTGGCGCTTCGGATGCATGGCGAGGGTACGCGCCGTATGCGGCTGCGCTCCGACCAGGCGGGCGAGGTTCGCGCGGGCATGATCGAAGCCGGTTCCGATATCGAGGTGATGAACCCGGATCTGGTTATTTGCACGCTGGACCGCGATGCCAAACTCAACATGGAACTGACCGTCCAGACCGGTAAGGGCTATCGTCCGGCCGCTCTGAATCGCCCGGAAGATACGCCGATCGGCATGATCCCGATCGACAGCATCTTCAGCCCATGCCGCAAGGTGTCCTACAAGGTCGAAAATACCCGCGTCGGCCAGATCACCGACTATGACAAGCTGACCATGCAGATCGAAACCACGGGCGCGATTTCGCCCGAGGACGCGGTTGCCTATGCCGCGCGCATCCTGCAGGACCAGCTCCAAATTTTCGTGAACTTCCACGAGCCGACCTCACGCGCGGGCGACGACCGGCACGAAGACCTGCCGTTCAACCGCAACCTACTGCGCAAGGTCGACGAATTGGAATTGTCTGTCCGTTCGGCGAACTGCCTGAAGAACGACAACATCATCTATATCGGTGATCTGGTTCAGAAGAGCGAAGGCGAGATGCTGCGCACGCCGAATTTCGGACGCAAGTCGCTGAACGAGATCAAGGAAGTTCTGGCGACCATGGGTCTGCATCTGGGCATGCAGGTTCCGGGCTGGCCGCCGGAGAATATCGAAGACCTCGCCAAGAAATTGGATGAGCCGTTCTAAACTTATCGGTCGAGACTGACTGAGCGGATCGCGGTGATCCGCACGCTGGTCGTACTCATCTGAGGCGTCCGGCGACAAAGCAATCGGACCCGCGCGCGGGCCAGGAAAAGGGACATTATTATGCGTCACGGTATGAGCGGTCGTAAGCTTAATCGCACCTCGAGTCATCGTAAGGCCCTTTTCGCCAATATGGCCGCCGCGCTGATCAAGCATGAACAGATCAAGACGACTCTTCCCAAGGCGAAGGATCTTCGCCCGATCGTCGAGAAGCTGATTTCGCTGGGTAAGCATGGCGGACTTGCCAATCGACGTCGCGCCCATGCAGTTCTGCGCGACGATGTGATTGTCGCTAAGCTGTTCGGCCCAATCGCAGAACGCTATGCCGACCGCTCAGGTGGCTATTGCCGCGTTCTGAAGGCCGGTTTCCGCTATGGCGATGCCGCGCCGATGGCCGTCATCGAATTCGTCGACCGCGACCCGGCCGCCAAGGGCCTGGACAGCGGCCCCGTCCAAGGGGCCGGCGAGGACGATGCTGAGGCGTAAGCCGGAGCATTTGGTTCGAGGTTTGACATGAAGATCGTTTCTGTCGCCCATATTTCAATCGCATTCGCGTTTCTCCTTGGCACTGGGTGTCAGGGGAACGCAGGCATGGCGACCGGATCTTCCAAGCCGGTTTCGGGCCTTCCGGAAAGCTGCGAGCGCAGTTGCAATGCGGAATATGACGCCTGTATGGATCGCTTCTCGGGCGTCTCCGGCGGTCCCGGTTTAGGTCGGCACGAGGATGATGCGACGGCTTCGCTGGGCCCTAACGATATCTGTCCCGATCAATTGAAATCCTGCAAGCGCCGCTGTCTGCAATAAGACATGGGCGGCGCAACGATCACGCCATGCTCAGGATCGTGATGTTGATAGTCGCCATCTTTCCGCTTCGGATTTCATAGGCGGCGCTCAGCTTCAGCGTAAATCCGTTGCCCTTGGAAAAGCTGCGACCCAGAAAATCGGGGACATCGTGTTTTGCGGTGAAACGGTCCGTGATCTTGACTGAGGCTTTTTCGCCGTCGATCGCGATTTCATCCGGGGTCATCCGATCGGTAAAGTCGCCGATGATCGCGCGATAGGTCGCGAGATAGGCATCTTTGCCGCGTTGTTCGCCTTGTGCGGATACCAAAAGGACATCGTCAGCCAGAAATTCTCCGAGCCGTGCAGCGTCTTCGCTGTTATAGGCGTCGTAATAGCCGCGCATGAAGGCTTCGGTCATAGTGTTCCCCCAATATTCAACCGATAACGGCATCGTGCGCTGATCGGCTTTGAGGCCTACATATAGCCGATGATCCTGCCGGGAAACGAGAACGAATTACGGATGAAATGTTTTCTTGAGAATGTCCGGGTCCAAGACCATGACAGCTGAAAAGGGACTGTTTGACGTCGAATCGGCGCCGCCCCTGTCGCCCGGGCGTGCTGCTCGGACGCAGCCTTTGGCCGATCGCATGCGGCCCCGCACCCTCGACGAGGTTATCGGTCAAGACCATGTCCTGGGGCCGGACAAGCCCATCGGACGGATGGTGGGTCAGCGCCGCCTATCTTCGATCATCCTTTGGGGACCGCCTGGCTGTGGCAAGACCACGATCGCCCGGTTGCTGGCGCAGGCGACGGACTTGGTGTTCGAGCCTCTCTCTGCGGTATTTTCCGGCGTCGCCGATCTCCGGCGAGTTTTCGACGCTGCGAAGAAGCGGCGGGCTACAGGGGGCGGAACGCTCCTTTTCGTTGACGAGATTCATCGCTTCAACCGGGCGCAGCAGGACGGGTTTCTGCCCTATGTCGAGGATGGAACGATCGTGCTCATCGGAGCCACGACCGAGAACCCTTCCTTCGAACTGAATGCCGCCTTGCTGTCGCGGGCACAGGTGCTGGTTCTCAATCGGCTCTCGGCCGAAGCACTGGAGCAGCTTTTAGCCCATGCAGAGACGGTCGAAGGACGCGCTCTGCCGCTCGACCCGGCGGCTCGGACCGCACTGATCGCCATGGCGGACGGTGACGGCCGCTTCGTGCTCAATTTGGCGGAGCAGGTCTTTGCTCTAGGTTCTGTCCAATCCCTGGACTCCGAGGGATTGGCCGAACTGGTTCAGCGCCGTGCGCCGCTCTACGACAAAAGTCAGGAGGGGCACTATAATTTGATCAGCGCGCTACATAAGTCGGTGCGCGGCTCGGACCCCGACGCGGCGCTCTATTGGTTGGCCCGGATGCTCGATGGAGGGGAGGACCCCCGCTATGTCGCACGCCGCGTCGTGCGGATGTCGGTCGAGGATATCGGCCTAGCCGATCCGAACGCGCTCACCGTCGCGCTCAATGCCTGGGAGACCTATGAGCGGCTGGGCAGCCCGGAAGGGGAACTCGCGATCGGTCAGGCTGTGCTCTATATGTCGACCGCGCCCAAATCGAATTCCGCCTATACGGCATTCGGAGCGGCGAAGCAGGCGGCGAAGGAGACCGGGTCGCTGATGCCGCCCAAGCATATCCTAAACGCGCCGACTCGGCTGATGAAGGATCTGGGATACGGCAGGGGCTATGCCTATGACCACGACCAGGACGAAGCCTTCTCAGGCCAAAATTATTTTCCCGAAGAGATGCAACGGCGTGAATTCTACACGCCGACCGGACGTGGTTTCGAGAAAATGTTGGGAGAACGCTTGGCCGTGTGGAAAAGGCGGCGCGCGGGCGAAAGCGCAACGTGATTCCGACTTTCGATCGGTTCGTCGGCGTCGATTGGTCCGGTGCGACGGGCTCGGCCTATTCGGGAGTCGCCGTCGCCGAATGCCGTGCCGGCAGCGGGGCTCCTGCGCTGGTTCCGCCCCCGGGACGGCGCTGGCGGCGAGCTGATTTTGCCGATTGGGTCGCGGCGCAGGCAGCAACCGACGAACGTCTGCTGATCGGGATCGATTGCGCCTTTGCCTTGCCTGAGCCGACGGCCAGCGCATTACTGGGCGACAGCTATTCCGCTGCGGCGCTTTGGTCATATATCGAGGCTATATGTGCGAGCGACGGGGATTTTTATGGCGGCGGCTTCGCCGACCATGAAGAGCATGCGCCTTTGTTTTGGCGCAGCGGCCCGCGCCCAGCGGATTTCGCCGAACATCACCGTGCAACCGAACAGGCCTGCCGTGCGAAGGGGCTTGGAACTCCCGAAAGTCCGCTGAAGCTGGTTGGGGCACGCCAAGTTGGGAAGGGCGGTCTTGCGGGCATGCGCGTACTGAACTGGTTGAAGCAGAGGCTGGGCGAAGCATTCGCCGTATGGCCCTTCGACCCCACAAAGACCGCGCGTGTCGTCTGCGTTGAATTATATCCGCGGCTCTTCATGCGGATGGCCGGCCACGGCAACGGCAAGGTAAGGACGCTCGATGCGTTGAACGTCTGTTTCGAGGCGCTTAGATCATCCCGCTATGTCGGAAATGTCGAGGCGTCGAGCGATCATGAAACCGACGCCCTGGTCGCCGCGGCCGGCTTGCGCTTTATTGCGGCAGAAGGGGCGGTTTGGTCGCCCAATGGTTTGGATTCCTTGGGCCGGCGAGCCGAAGGTTGGATATTCGGTGTAATATGACCCAGGTACAACTCATCCCCGTCGAAGTTGACGACGACGATACGCGGCTCGACCGCTGGTTTCGCCGCCGCTTTCCCAACCTGACGAACGGCCGGCTACAAAAGCTTTGCCGGACAGGACAGGTGCGCGTCGATGGCAAACGCGCCGACGGCGCAACGCGACTGGCCGCCGGTCAAGTTGTACGCGTGCCGCCCTTGGGTGGCCTGGAGGAGCGGTCGAAGAAAGTGGCGCCGCCGATCAGCGATCGCGATGCCGACGATCTTAGAAACCGGGTCCTGTTCAAGGATGATTGGGTCATCGTTATCGACAAGCCGTTCGGGCTTGCGGTCCAAGGCGGCACCGGCACGACGCGCCATCTGGACGGGATGTTGAATGCGCTGGCGTTCGAAGGCGAACGGCCCAAGCTTGTGCACAGATTGGACCGCGATACGTCCGGCGTGTTGATTTTGGCGCGCAGCGTGTTGTCGGCGCGCAGGCTGGGCGAGACGTTTCGCGGCAAGGCGGCCCGCAAATATTACTGGGGTGTGACCGTCGGCGTTCCGGACGAGGCGAGGGGCAGGATCGACGGGGCGCTGCTCAAACGCGAAGGTGCCCGCGGCGAGCGAGTCGAGATGGACGAGGATGACGGCAAGCCGGCGGTATCGCTGTTCTCGGTTGTCGATCATGCGGCCAATAAAGCAGCGTGGGTTGCGCTTTGGCCATTGACGGGTCGCACGCATCAATTGCGCGCGCATATGGCCGCAATCGGCAAGCCGATATTGGGTGACGGCAAATATGGCGGCGCCGGCGCGCAAATCGCCAGCGACGAAATAGGGCAGGGACTTCATCTTCACGCAAGACGACTGATAGTTCCCCATCCCTCGGGCAAGGGCGTAATCGATGTTACCGCGCCGCTGCCTGCCCATATGCGCGAAACTTGGCGCTATTTCGGCTTCAACCCCAAAAGTGACGGCGACCCCTTCGCCGAGATCGCTTCGTGAAGCGACTCTACAAGGAAGTCCAGGTAACCGAGGGACCGGATGGATTCGCCATCACATTGGACAGTCGGCCGATCAAAACTCCGGGGCGGACGCCGATCAACTTACCGACGCGCACATTGGCTGAAGCGATCGCCGAGGAATGGCGCGCGCAGGGGGCGGAGGTCATGCCCCATACCATGCCGCTCATGCAGTTGGCCGGGACGGTGATCGACCAGTTTCCAGCCAATCGTTCGGCAGTAGAGGCCACCGTGCTACGGTTCGCCGAGACCGATACCGTGTGTTATCGGGCCGATGAAGGGCAGCCGGCCGAATTGATTGCGCTCCAGAAGGCCCTGTGGGATCCATTGATCGATTGGCTGCGCAAGGAACATGGGGTGTCGCTCGTTACTACCTCAAATATTCTACCGGTCGCGCAACCTAGGGAGGCACTCGAGATTCTCGCGCGAAACCTCTCAGCAATGGATGATTGGCGGTTGGGTGCGTTTCAATCCGCTACAGCGTCGAGTGGTTCGTACGTGATCGGACTGGCGCTCGTCGAAGGCTGCATCGACGCCGACGAAGCATTCGCTGTCGCAGAACTGGACTCGGGGTTCGAGATCGATCGCTGGGGTGAAGACGCTGGCGCAACGGCTCGGCGCGCAACGGTTGCATTCGACCTGACTGCGGCTCGGCGCTTTTGCGACTTGCTCAGGCTCTGACGCGATGGTGCATCCACAGCCGAACCCCGATGATCCGAGGTCTAAGATCGTCGAATTCAAGGAAGCTCAGGCCAGGGCGCGCGGAAAATCAAAGCCGCCCTTGGATCCCGAACAGGAAAAACGACGCGTCAGGTCCAATATTGCGGCGTTGGTTTTTGCCGGAGTCCTGATCGCGGTGGGGTGGCTTTTGGTGCAGAAGCTGGGGCAGTCCGCACGCATGCAGGATTGCCTGATGTCCGGGCGAACCAACTGCGCCCCGATCGCCGCGCCGCCGACAGAGTAGGGCTAAAATCCCGCCGGCGGCGAGATTCCGCTGAGACCCAATTGCTCCACGAGCTGCGACTTCAATCGATCGAGTCCGGCCAAAGTCGAGGCTTCGGCGCGGGCCACCAATACTTCCTGAGTGTTGGATGCGCGGGCCAGCCACCAGCCGTCGGCGGTTGTGACACGGACGCCGTCTATATCATTGACCTTGATTGAGGGATCGGCAGCCAGTCTTGCCTTGACCTCGCCTATGACCTGGAACTTGCGCGACGCTTCGACATCGAAGCGGGTCTCCGGTGTATTGAAGACCGTCGGCAAGCGGTCGACGATCGTTGCCAGAGATTCGCCCGAGCGGCTGACCAGCGAGGCGAGACGGACCCCGCAATAGAGCGCGTCGTCGAAGCCGTACCACTTGTCGGCGAAGAAAATATGGCCCGACATTTCGCCGGCCAGAGGCGAGTTGGTTTCGGCCATTTTGGCTTTGATCAGCGAATGCCCGGTTTTGAACATCAGCGGCTGCCCGCCAAGCCGGGCGATCTCGTCGAAGAGGACCTGGCTAGCCTTAACGTCTGCGATGATGATCGAGCCCGGATGCGATGCCAGCACCTCCTTGGCATAGACCGCTAGAAGCTGATCTCCCCAGACAATTCGGCCGGTGTTGTCGATCGCGCCGATCCGGTCGCCGTCCCCGTCGAACCCGATCCCCAAATCTGCGCCCTGCTCCAGAACCGTGCGCTGCAGATCGACCAAGTTTTCCGGAACTGTCGGGTCGGGATGGTGGTTTGGGAAGTTTCCGTCAATATCGTCGAACAGAAGAATATGCTTGCCGGGCAGTTTGGCCGTCATCCGTCGCAGAATTTCCCCTGCCGCACCGTTGCCGGCATCCCAGACGATCTTGAGGTCTCGCTCGCCGACATAGTCTTTCACCAGTCGTTCGACATAGATATCGCGGATATCGATATCCTCGACCGTGCCCGTCCCCGTTGCATAATCGCCGTTCTCGGCGATCTTGCCGATCGCCTGGATCGCGTCGCCGTAGACCGGTCCTGCGTAAAGCGCCATCTTGAAGCCATTATGCGTCGATGGATTGTGCGAACCGGTCACCATAATGCCGGCGTCGGTATGCAGATGTTTGATTGCGAAATAGAGCATCGGGGTTGGTCCCAACCCGACACGCTTTACATGAACGCCAGTCGATAGAAGCCCTTCGGCGACCGCCTCCGCAAGTTCTGGGGAACTCAACCGTCCGTCGAATCCCAAGGCGATGGTTTTGCCCCCGGCCCGAAGGATCGATGTCGCGTAAGCCCGCCCGATGGCGCGGGCGTCGGCCGCCGAAAGGGTCGTGCCGACAATGCCGCGAATGTCGTATTCGCGAAGAACCGAAGAATGGAATGCGTGCCCGGATTTGCTCATTGTACGGCACCTTTATCGACAGCCGACCGTTTGCGGGCCGGTCGCCCGATAGAAGTGTAGGCGAAGCCGGCTTTGGCGGCGTCGTCCGGGTTATAGACATTTCGCAGATCGACAATCGCCGGCCGCTTCATGATTTCTGCCAGTCGATCCAGTTGAAGTGCCCGGAATTCGTTCCATTCCGTGATGATCACCAATACATCGGCCCCGGACGCCGCTTCATAGGCGCCGTCCTTCCAGGCAACGCCGGGCAGCAGCGGCTTGGCCTCGTTCATGCCTGCGGGATCGTAGGCCTGGACGGTGGCTCCGGCCTTCTGCAGGATCGGAATAATATCCAAGCTGGGGGCTTCGCGCATATCGTCGGTATCCGGCTTGAACGTCACGCCCAGCACGCCGACGATCTTGCCCGAAACCGACCCTGCGCACATCGCGATGACACGATCAGCCATCGAGTGCTTGCGCTTGGTGTTGACGTCTATAACCGTCTCGACCAACCGAACGGGACTGCCGTACTCAGCGGCGGTTTTCGCCAGCGCCAATGTATCCTTAGGGAAACAGGAGCCGCCGTACCCCGGACCGGGGTGAAGAAACTTGCGGCCGATACGGCCGTCGAGCCCTATGCCGCGTGCCACATCGTGAACGTCGGCGCCAACCTTTTCGCACAGATCGGCCATTTCATTGATGAAGGTGATCTTGGTCGCAAGAAATGCATTGGCCGCATATTTGATCAGTTCTGCAGTTTCCAGACCTGCCATGACGATCGGGGCTTCACGGATATAAAGTGGGCGATAGAGTTGGCGCATTACCTCTTGCGCCCGTTCGGTTTCTGCGCCGATGACGATGCGGTCAGGCCGCATGAAATCGCCGATGGCCGATCCCTCGCGCAGGAACTCAGGGTTGGAGGCGACATCGAAATCTGCGTCCGGGCGCGTTTCACGGATGATGCGCGCCACCTCGCGGCCGGTGCCAACCGGCACGGTCGATTTGGTGACGATTACCGTATAGCGGTCGATTTCGCGCGCGATCTCGGCAGCGGCGGCATAGACATAGGAAAGGTCGGCATGACCGTCGCCGCGCCTGCTCGGCGTGCCGACAGCAATGAATACGGCGTCGACTCCGCGAACGGCCGGTCCAATGTCGGTGGTAAATGTCAGTCGGCCTGCCGCTGCATTCTTGGCGACCAATGCATCGAGGCCCGGCTCGTAAATCGGAATGACACCCGATTTAAGCCTCTCGATCTTCGATGTGTCCTTATCGACACAAATGGTTTCGACGCCGAACTCTGAAAAGCAGGCGCCGGATACGAGTCCGACATAGCCTGTTCCGATCATTGCGATACGCATGACAGCCTCATCGGAGAAGAAATTGAGTGCCGCCGATCAATAGGCAACGCGGTTATCGCGGGGCGTTCAGCAAATCCTCAAGAGCAGCTCGTAATTTGACGCCCATATCGGGACGGCGCAAGCCGAAGGCGATGTTCGCCTCGAGAAAGCCGACCTTGTCGCCGCAATCATAGCGCTTTCCTTCGAATCGGTAACCATGGAAAGACTGGACGTCGATGAGCTTCGCCATAGCGTCCGTAAGCTGGATTTCGCCGCCCGCACCGACGATGCCGTCATCGAGATGGTCGAAAACCTCAGGCTGCAGGATGTAGCGGCCGATGATGGACAGGGTCGAGGGCGCGACGCTTGGGTCGGGCTTTTCGACGAGGCCCTTAATCTTGGCGATGCGGCCGTCGTCGCTGGCGACGTCAAGTATGCCATAGCGGTTGGTTTGGTCTCGGGGCACATCGACAACGGCGACAACATTGCCCCCCACTTCGTTATAAACTTCCAGCATCTGCGACAGGCAGCCTCGCTCCGACAGTACGACATCGTCGGGAAGCAGAATGGCGAACGGCTCGCGGCCGATGACCTGCTTGGCGCACCAGATCGCGTGCCCCAGGCCAAGCGGTTTGTGCTGGCGCGTAAAATAGAGGTGTCCGGAACTGATCTCGGTTCTCTTGACCGCGGCCAGTTCAGCAGTCTTGCCGCGAGCCTCAAGAGTGCTGTTGAGTTCGGGGCTTATATCGAAGTGATCTTCGAGGACCCCCTTTCCGCGACTGGTAACGAACACGAATTCTTCGATGCCGGCTTCGCGTGCCTCGTCGATCGCATTTTGCACGAGCGGCTTATCGACCAGCGGCAGCATTTCCTTCGGCATAGCCTTTGTGGCGGGGAGGAAACGCGTGCCAAGGCCGGCAACTGGAAAAACCGCCTTACGAACCGGCTGATGCTTCATCGATATCCTCTAGCGTCCCGACAGGTTAAATAAGCCGCTCAAAACAATAGATGGCGCCTAGCCTTGGCGGTAGTGCCATAGCATATCCGGTCGATCAAGGCGCGGTCGACGCGGTCCCATGGCGCACCGGTCCAGCCAGTATTGCGTCGATCAGCGCGCGCGCCTCATGACGTCCGGCAACATGAGACATAGCCAAAGCCGGCCCTCCCGCGGCGCTCCCAAGATCGAATAACGTCAATCCACTCAAGAAAAGTTCCCGGAAAATGACTCGCTCGCCAAAGCCTGGGGCCACGCGAAAGCCGATGCGTTTTGCCAATTCAGCCAGGGCATCGCCCATTTCACGTTTGTTGCGGGCTTCGCTGTGACCAAGCCGGTTTCGCATGACGATCCAGTCGATCGGCGAGCCACCAGCGAGTGCTCTCTCTTTGCGGCGCTCCCAAACGAGTTCGGCATAAACGCTCGGGCCAAGAATGCGTCGCGTCTTCGGGTCGACGCGTGCCAGAAGGTCGAAATCGACGAAACTGTCATTGATCGGCGTTACCAGCGTATCGGCGCGGGCATGTGCCCGGCGGGAAAGTTCGGTGTCGTTCCCAGGCGTGTCGACGATCACGTACTCCAGCCCCTCGAACCCGCTCAGCACTGCCTCGAGGGACGCTTTGTCGGCCGCCGCTGCCTCTGCTGAGTTTTCGAGCGAACTGGGCAGGATCGCCGAACTGACCGGCATAGGAAGTCCGCCATGTGCCTCGCGATTGGTCAAATATCGCGACAATGTGCCTTGCCGCGCATCGAGGTCCAAAGTCGCTACGGCATGACCTCGTCGCAAGAGTCCTACGGCAACCTGAACCGCGGCGGTCGATTTGCCGGATCCTCCCTTCTCGTTGCCGAAAACGATAATCCGCGGGCCTGCGGTCTTTTTGGAACTGCTAAGCATTATATTCGGCCGATGTTCATGAGTGCGCTATGTGAAGCAGCTTGAGGCCGAGAAGCAGGGCGCTGCCCGTCAACGACAGATTGATCACGATCCCCACCAGCGATCCGACCGCCGCACCGATGATGATGAAACCGTCGCGCTCGACAAAGCCGAGTGCGAGAACCGCCAAGGCGACAGCAAGCGGGATATGGCTGAAAGGGATCGGGATCGGATTGAACAACACGATCACGCAAAGGAAATAGAACAGTCCGACCCAACGTTCGCCCCGACGATCGGTCATTTTCAACAGACGCGGACGACACACGCTCTCCAGCCGGGCCAACGCGGGCCTGATCCGGTGCAAAGTCGTGAGCAGTGCATCGCGGGCGAAGCGGCGCTTGCGAATAAAGTTGGGCAGCCAAGGTGCCGGACGACCCAACCAAAGCTGGGCGGTGACAAGGATGAGAGGGATGCAGAACGCCGTAGGCAATCCGGGTGGTCCCGGCACTGCAATAGGCAATGTCAGAAGCAGAAGGATGATGCTGAAAGCGCGGCCCCCCATGCCGTCGATCAACTCACCGACAGACATAGTGCTGTCCGGGTAATTCCCGACGATCCGTATCAGTAATTCGGAGGTGGGAAGTGGTTGCGGGGGGGCTGCAGCATCTGGGGACTGGTGCTCAGATGAAATCACAGGGCTTGAACGACCTCTCGCATTCCACGGACGACCATGTCGATTGCGACATAGGTCACGACACCGAGGCCGGCATAGCCGAGCCAACGATGTTTTACGATCACGCGCGCCACCCACTCGGCGGCAATCGCCATCAGGGCCACTGACAAGAGCAACCCGATGACGAGAAGCTTTATATGATCACGGGCAGCACCCGCAACAGCCAGAGCGTTATCCAGCGACATTGAAACATCAGCCAGCAATATCGCGCCGACCGCTCCGCGCAGTGTCTTTCGGCTAGCGACGACACCATGCGTGGCCTCGCTATCATCGGCGCCCCTTAGCTCCCGATAGAGTTTCCAGGCGACCCAGACGAGGAGCACCCCACCTGCGAGAGTCAGGCCCAGTATCTCGAGCATCTGCAACGCGACGACGGAAAAAAGGATGCGCAAGACAACGGCGGCGCTCAGACCGAGAAGAATCGCGCGCCTGCGGTGTTCCGGGGCGAGTCCGGCCACAGCGAGTCCGACCACGATTGCATTGTCCCCAGCCAATACGAGATCAATGAAGGCAATCTGCAACAATCCGACGACGTCAGCCCAAAGCGTGCTGCTCACTGTTGAGTCCGGGCGCATGTGATCTTGTTCATGGTGCAGCTTTCTACCGGTCCGCGGTACGGGCGGCAAGAAATGGAGCACCTTATTCCGCGAATGTTGAGGGTTGCTTCGGGCACGTCTTGACCT
>PLTD01000013.1 GCA_003165335.1 Rhodospirillales bacterium
GCAAGATTTCGGGATATCCCGCGCATCATTGCAAGCCTGACGCAGATCGTATTCCTTGTGACGCCGATCATATGGACGCCCGACCTGCTGGGACCACGCAGTTATCTCGCCAGCTCCAATCCGTTTTTTCACTTGATCGAAATGGTGCGCGCTCCACTCCTTGGTTCAGCGCCATCGACGGAAACCGTGACGATGGCCATATCGATTACGATCATCAATGGACTTATCGCAACCGTCCTGTTTGTGCGATTTCGAAGCCGAATTGCCTATTGGGTATGAACTTGGCAACCTCCGAACCAGAAGACGAAGCCGTCGTTCGGCTCGAACGCGTCTCCGTCGTGTTTCCGATCTATCAAGCAGGATCTCGCTCATTGAAAAAGCGGGTTCTGTTCCATGGGTCCGCCGGAAGAATCGGCCGGGATGCAAATGATCAGGTCGTCGTCGAGGCCTTGAGCGACGTCTCGCTTTCCTTGATGGCGGGGGATCGCCTCGCCCTGATCGGCTCGAATGGCGCCGGAAAAACCACGCTGTTACGAACGATCGCAGGGATATTCGAGCCTGTTCGCGGTTCCGTTACGACGCATGGCCGTATTTCTCCGATGCTGGACATAAGTCTCGGCATCGATGCCGAGTTGAGTGGATTTGACAACATTCGAATGCGCGCACAGCTCCTGGGGCTTACGCCGGCGACGATCGAGAGGCGCTTGCCCGAAATTGCAGAATTCACCGAGCTTGGCGACTATCTCGAAATGCCGGTTCGCACATATTCCGCCGGCATGATTTTGAGGCTCGGCTTCGCCGTGGCAACCTGCGTCGAGCCGGAGATCCTGTTGATGGATGAATCCATTTTGGCCGGCGATGCTCATTTCATCGGCAAGGCGGCGGCGCGGATCCAGAACTTTCTCGACCGCGCCAGCGTCATGGTTCTGGCCTCTCACAATCTTGAACTGTGCAGCCGCTGGTGTTCCAAGGGACTCTGGCTCGATCAGGGCCGAATCAAGGATTTCGGACCGATCGACCAGGTGATTGCAAATTACACTCAGTCCGTTGTCGGCTAAAGCGTTTTCCGGCGAAGCATGCCCTCGGGCTCGACCCGGGATGGAAGCCGGCTCGCGTAAAAAAGCGTCAAATCAAGAATCTGCAGTCCCGCTTCGATTCAATCGAAACGGAAAAAGCTCTAGCCGCCCCGCGAGCGGCTCACTCTCTTATCAAGCGCAGCTGATAGCCCCAGTGAAAAATAAACTGGCGGACGAGATAAGGCGACATGGCGCGGAAAATTCTCGATTGAGACGGAATCGATCCCAGATATCTCTGGCGAAGAGCATTCATCTCAAAACGTCCCACATCATAATTGCTGGTGTTCTTTTGCTTATCGTGGACACGAAAGCATGCAAGAAACCGGCGCGCCCGTTCGAACTTGAACCCGGCCGCCTGGGCCCGCAGCATGAAGTCCCAGTCGAGGGCATAGTGGAAACTGGAATCCATCGCGCCGATCGCGTCCCAAACGCGCCGGCGCCAAAACATTGTCTCCTGGGGAATGTAGCCGGCGTATAGAAGCGCCTTCCCGTCATGAGCCGGCAAGACGGCCCTGCCGATTTCAGACCCGTCGCGATCGATGAATATCCGGTGTCCGTAGACGATGTCGACATCGGGGCGCGCGGCAAAGAAATTCGCAACGTAGGCCAACGTTCCCGGGAGCAGGGTGTCGTCGCTGTTCAAGTAGCCCATGATGTCGGATTCGACGCCATCGAAGCCGATGTTGATCGCCTCGGCTTGCCCGTTGTCGGGCCGGCTATTCCAGCTGATCTTGTCACCATAGGATTCCAGAACCGCAATCGTCCCGTCGTCCGAAGCGCCGTCCTGCACGTGATAAGACAATTCTGGATAATTCTGACGGAGTATGCTGTCGATCGTTGCCCCCAGAAATCGCGCCTGGTTGTAGCTTGGCGTGACGATCGCGATCGACGGTATCTGGGCCGGCAAGGCTGGCGCAACCGGCAAGGAATCCAAATCCAGCGGTTGAGGCGAATGCTGTTCGAAAGTCCACATTGGCGGGCGCAGCAAAGCCCGTCGGACATGAACGCGAGCCCTGCCATACGCCGATTGCAGACCGGCATGGGCCGCCTCCAGCGCGCTGATCCGATCCTCGATCGATTGCAATTTCTCCAAAATCCGGTCTTCGAGGTCGTTATCCAATACAATCTCCAAAAATCACATTTTGGCCAAAACAAAGTGAAGGCCGTTCTCTCGAACGCGTTTCCGGCACCAGCGGCGTGGTATCAGATAGCATAGCTGCGCGCTCAATAGAAATCCCTGTTCACATCGGCAAGCCTCGTCGCTTGCACACGCGCTGGTCATCCTCACGGAACGGCGTCTGCGACGCACGTTTTATCGGCGAATCACTGCAACTTTCACGGGCATCTCGCGTCGGACCGAACCGCATGACGGCGACAGCGTCGGGAACGAAGGCGAGGCATTGAGCCAAAAAAAACAGGCAGGGTTACCGCTGCGCCGAGCATTCATCTCGGGTGAGTTATCGCGGCAGCGCCGTCCACGGCGGCAATCCGGGCATGTCAACCTGGCCGTCCCAGTAGTCCATCAACTTGGCATCGTCCAGACGATGGTCTCGGGTGCAGGTAAACACTGTCCGGTCGATGGGCAAAGGCCCGCTCGCGGCTGAATCATAGGGCGGCAGATTCATCAGGGAACGTTGATCGACGACGGCGAAACCGAGACTGCGGGCCGTCTCGGTGAATCCCTTGATGTTGAAGAAGGTGCAGGAGGTCGGTTCATACGGGCTATCGGCTCCCGTCGGGCAGAGCAACAAGGGCAGCGCATTGGCATCGGCAAAGGTCGCCGTCTCGACCAGCAGGGTGCCACCGTCGACGAGCAGATCGCGCACCAGCCGCAATCCCCAGAACGGATAGCGCAGATGATAGAGAACGCCGGGCAGCAAAACGATGTCGAACAGGCCGAAACTCTCGGGTTTCAATCCATAGAGATTGTGCCGTTCGAAACGAGCCTTCGAACGCAGGGCCAGGCTCAGGAAGGCGATATTTTCTGCGGGCAGATCGACATCGATGCCGATCACCGCGGCCGCCCCAAGACGTTCGGCCTGGAAGGCCAGGGCGCCGTCGCGGCAACCGATATCCAGCACGCGTCTGCCGCGGAAATCCAGGCGGCCCATCGCATCGCTGATCATCTCGACGATCGGCACGATAACCGGCCAGCCGGCGGTCCGCCGGCCCGGCGCGAATTCAACGGTGTGATAGAATGTCAGATGGGACGGCGGTTCCGGCATGTCGTTCGTCATCGACGGTCCTGCTCACCAGCCTTGTCCGGGGCTGAACTTGCGTATCGTGGAAAATCCGGGTTTGCTCGACTTGGCTTTGTGCAGATCCGCGTTGGATCTGCGCGAATTTCGGCAAGAAACAGTACGAAACGGTACGAAACGGTACGATGAGATTTACCCCTCTTTCCCTTCCAGGCGTCGTGCAAGTTGACATTGAGCCTGCGGAAGATCCCCGCGGCATCTTCGCCCGCGTGTTCTGTGCCGAAGAATTCGCTGCCCACGGTCTGTCGAGCGACTTCGCACAACACAGCATTTCGTTCAACCTCCGGG
>PLTD01000242.1 GCA_003165335.1 Rhodospirillales bacterium
CGGCGACGCCGAGACCGATCAGGGCACGCCCCAGAAGCAGCGTCGAGAAATTCTCCGACGCCGCAAACAGCGCTGAGCCGAGCGCCGTCACCACCATCAATGCACTTTGGATCCGCCGCGGACCATAGCGGTCCAGGAGGATACCGATCGGTATCTGGGCGGCGGCGAAGGTCAGGAAGTAGACCGACGTTAGCAGGCCGAGATCGCCGGCACCCAAGCCCAGCTCTGTCGCCAGAGGCAATGCCATGACCGCATTGATAGAGCGGAATAGATAGGCCACGTAATAGCCAGTGACGAAAGGCAGGAATACGCGAAGGATCAAAGACACGTTCTCAGCCCAACCTTTCGCCACCTGTCGCGCCGTGGTACGCGAGGCTTGCGGGGATCGTTCCGGGACGACCGCCGGCTCATCTTCATCAATGTCATCGTTGTTGCCGTGTCGGGTCGTGATCTCGGCGAAACGCCCCTCCACGAAGTCGTTTTGAGGGGCAGCCGCCCTCGTCGCCCTAGCCCTATCGATCGTTTCCTGAATGAGGGGAGCTCCCCGATCGACGCGTCTTTCCACCTGCGCCGCGAACTCCTCGAAACGTTCGGCTCCGAGCGCACAGGCCGCCTCTTGCGCGGCGGCCGGCAGTAACGGCGTCACAGCCAAATGGAAGCGCGCGTGAAGTGCCACCGTCTCATTCACGATCCTGAGATTGCGATCGAGCTGCTCGAGCTGGCCACTCATGGCCGCGAACTGGCGGGCCAATGTCACGGTATCACTTGAATCTTCGTCTGATCCCAGCAAATGATCGAGGGCCGCCTCGACCAGCGCCGATTTGGTAGCGCCGGGACGGGTGGCTGCTTCCGCCAACCGCGCAGCCATGGCCTCGGAGAGATAAACGCCAATTCTGGGTTTCATGGGAAGATTCCGCTTAAATGCAACTGATCGCGATTACTTCCGATCCAGGCGAAACAGTTCTGCATCGGCCCGTTCCTGATTGACGTGGGAGAACACGCCGGCGGTGGATGCGCGCCGCTGCAATTGCAGGACAGGCCGGGGTTCGATCCTTGGATAACCGCGGCGCCAACTCCCGCGCTCGGCAGCAGCCAGGAAGTTTTGAATTTGGGCGTTGAAAGCCGCAGCCTCTTCCAGATTGATGCCGTGGCCGGTGTTGGGACATATCCAGAGACCGGCGTTTGGCAGCACGGATTTGAGCATCAGATTGGCTTCGAGGCAGGCGGCGTCTTCATCGCCCACGGCAAGCAATACCGGGATCGTCATATCCGGGAATTGATCACGCAGATCATGCAAGGACGGCCGCAAGGCCTGACAGCGCGCCATCGTATGCGACATACCCCGTGCCGAATGCTGCCGCAGACGTGAGATGAATTCCTGCCAGCCTCTCGGGTCCTTGTATTTCAACTGAATGCGGGCGGGGCCACGCGCCATCCGCTCGGCCATGGCCACCATGCCATGATCGATGAAAATCCGTGCGAGAACGGTGGTTTCTCGCAACCAGGCGTTCCGCTGGTTGGGATGGGACCCCGAACCCACGCTGGCCGCGACGATGGCGCTGACTTTCTTAGGATAGCGCAGCCCGAACTGCAGAGCGGCATATCCGCCCATGCTCACGCCGACCAAATGGGCGCGCTCGATCCTAAGACCCTGCATCAAAGCGGCGATGTCGTCCACCGCGAGTTCCCAGCCATATAACGAAACATCATCGGGAACATCGCTGGGCGGGTAGCCTCGGGCGTTATAGGCAATGCAATGGTAGGCCCGGGAAAAATATCGAAGCTGGGTTTCCCACCCGCGAATGTCGGACGCGAATTCGTGGATGAAGATGATCGGATACCCGTGCCCGCTTTCCTCAAAGTAGAGCTTCGCTCCGGTCGCCTCGACATGCGGCATCGTTTCTCGCCCCCATCCCAAACTTGCGCGTTCGGGTGCAGAGACAGAAAAACAGCTCGGGTTGCAATTGGACCGTCATGCCGGTCGTGTCGTTGCGTAGATTGGCGTGGAATCACCGAGGTCCGAAGGTGCGAACTAATGGTTCGCCTCAGCAGGTTCGCGCACAACAACGGGCGGTGGACAGCCTCGAGACCGGTCGAACACTACTGGTCGACGGTTCTTGCGGTTAAAATATCCTTCGCATCGAATCCGTTGTCTTCGGTGAAAAGCGTAATGGCTCCGATGATCCGTTCTACATCCTCGCCTTTGCAGGAAAACGGAAGCAGTAACCGCTCATATCGGATCAAAGGCCCGTCGTCTTTGCGTAAAACGGAGAAGCTAAAGGATGGCTGACGACTAACAACAACTTGTTCGTGGAACGACAGGGCCTGCTTTCTGAATGCTTGTGGCAACACTTCGTCAAGAAACTTACCGACACGCCGTTGCGGGTAAATCCGGTCGAACTGGGCGCCGTTTTGTATAATGCGAAACCGATACCCATCGTCAGTATGGACTACCTCCGAAAGCGAAAGCTTGTCGATTGAGCGCGAAATGTCTTCCGGACTTAGCGCTTCAAGCTGAGGAAGCTCACGCTTGCCTCGTAGCTGTTCCCACAGCTTCAACAGCGATATCTGCTGGACGCATCGCATCCCCTGCGACGAGAACTGATCATAATATGACACGGCTGTCTCAATTTCATCAATCGAGGGAGTGGCGGATAAGCTCTGCCTTCGTTAATGACCTTCCCAATCCCTACGCTCGGTTGAGTAATCAGGCGATCGAAAATATTAACCGCCTCGGCTCGCTGCTTCCTTTGAATGAACTGCGGCGGGTTTCCATCCAGCACTCGTCTCACCAGGCATCTCGCCTGAAGGTTCTTCGGACAAAACCAAAAGCATGTCCTTTAGAATACTCATAGCTATGCCAGTACAAAAAAATGCATCGCTTCTGTATATGACGACCTCACGCGGCGCAATAGCTGCGCGGACCTCAATACACAGTAAGGCGACGCCGCAAACCTCATCTTGCCCAAACCGACCTCGGGTGAATGACAGCTAAAGTGCGAGCCCGCGTTTTCGACCGAAGCTCCAGTCGACTCCACCGCCTGGCAGCATAACGCCGGAGATCTGACGACCGAGCTCTCGTTCCAGCGCTGGACGCCAGGGCACGAGCTGGAAGCCGAGGCCATCGTCGATCATCGCGAACCGGCCAGAACTCAGGATGATCCGCTGCCGGTAGATTCCGGCAACATGCTCACCTTCGGCCGGCGGACGGAGGACAAGCCCGGTTTCGGCAGCGATCTTCCCCGCCGCGTCGCTCAGTTCTCGCCTTCGGAGGGTATCGAGCAAATCGCGCGAGAAAATGACCCTCTGTCCCTGCCGGCGAACAAACCCTTCCCCGGCGAGATGTTCGAGGCGACGGTCCAGGGCATCCCGTACCTCCACCCCGAAACCGCCTCCGGTCATAACAGGCTCCCTCGCGAGAAGCTGGCGGTCCAGCCACGTCGCTCCCGAAGCATTGGTCTGCTGCTGTAAGGAGAGGTCCGACCGGACCGCCAGCGAGAGCCTTTTCCGGCCCTGGGCGTCCTCGTAGGCGCGTGCCTCAACGATCGCACCTGGCGCGGCATCACTCGTCAGTTCAAGGTCAGTGAACTGAAGATGGTGCGTCCTGCCGTCGACCCCCTCGACGATGGCATAAGCTGACCCCTTCAGCTCATCCTGCAGCCCCCTCGTTACCAGCCGTCCGAGCACGGGATCGCCGGGGTCATCGCCATGCAGGGCAAAGCGGGAAACATCAGGTTCACGCCCACCTCCCGACAACGTCCGATGCATGGTCTTGATGATGTCTCCTCGAACCCCGAGATCGCGCAAGGTCTCTTCAAGCCCGGGCTTCAGTGTCCAACAGCCCGGTTCAACCTGCTCGGCGAGACCGAGTCGCTCCAATTTGGCCACGCGGCCAACCATCAACCGCCTCAGCTCGGGATCACTGTCCGGGCCGCCCGGCCGCAGGTTGACCATACCTGCGCCCTCGTCCGCGGTATTCCGCAGCGCCCGATCGAGGTTGGTCCAGCGCTCGGCCTCGACTTCCTTCTCCAGCGCCGACCGGATTTCTTGCTCGCTGCGCGGACCAAGTTCGAGGGTAACCCGCTCTTCAGCCCGCGCCCGAAACCCCCGGCTGATGTAGTCACGGCTGATGACGAGGTCTCGACAATCATCGGCCCGCCCTCGAATCAGGACATGGACGTGAGGATTGTCAGTGTTCCAGTGATCAACGGCAATCCAGTCGAGTTTTGTGCTGAGGTCGTGCTCGACGTCAATCATCAGCTCCCGCGTAAACGCGCGTAGGTCGGTCATCTCCGCCGCATCCTCCGGCGAAACAATGAAACGGAAGTGGTGGCGGTCTTCTTCACATCGATCAGTGAAGCCGCGCTCGTCGGCAAGACCGGATCGGGCATCGAACATCCGAGCGTCTGCACCATCGCGAGTCACGCCATCCCGCCTGAGATAGGTGACGTGCTTGGCGAGCGGCGCCGAGCGGAACCGACTTCCGCGATGCCGGACGACGCGCGCTTTAATCACCACCCGGCGCGACGGGGACCGGAGTGACAAGGCCAAAGACGCCGAACGCCCTCGGCCAAAGCGGGAGCCGCCGCTTCGCCTTTCCTGGCCAAACCCCCTGCCCGTATGACCGGCTTTCCTGGCGGCCCGCATGACCTCACCAACGAAGCTCTTCGGTCTCGCCGCTCCGCGACCTCTATCGCTGATGCGGCCGGGACGGATCCGCAAATCATCGTCGCGCGGTTTCACTGGGATCTCCGAGTGCTCGGAATAAGCGATGGCGCCATGAGCG
>PLTD01000068.1 GCA_003165335.1 Rhodospirillales bacterium
CATTAATGACGCAGTAGTATTAGGGACGGAATATAAGGGCATGGCCGAATTCGATCGTCCGGTGGCCGACGAATATGCCATGCAGGCAAAAATCGCCGGTTCGATCGCCAAGGCCAACCAGGACCAGGCGAGCCGTGCGGCGATCCGCACTCTGCAGGGCGACGTGGTCATGCGGGAAATCACTCTGAAGTAAGCAAAGACGCCAAACCGCCCTCTTCCTGATGGAGGAGGGCGGTTCGATTTCGCTTAGGGCTGTTCGCTATGCCTTAACGAAGGGCAGGCTGGTCGTCGGTTTGCCGGTCAAGATCAGCAGCGCATTGGCGACAGCCGGGGCGATCAGGGGCGTACCGGGCTCACCGATTCCGCTGGGTGGATTGGTCGACGGCAATATATGGGTCTCCACTTTTGGAGCCTCATTCATCCGAAGCACGCGATAGCCGTCGAAATTCGTCTGTTCGACCTTGCCGTCCCTCAGCGTAATCGCGCCGAACAGGGCAGCCGACAGACCGAAGCACACCGCGCTTTCCATCTGGGCCGCGACTAGATTCGGGGCCACCGCCGTGCCGCAATCGACTGCCGCGACAACCCTGCGCACCCTAGGCTCGCCATCGGCCATCCCGACTTCGGCGATCTGGGCAATGACGGAGCCGAAACATTCATGCACCGCGACGCCGCGCGCCCATCCGGCCTCAAGCGGGGTTCCGTAACCGGATTTTTCGACCGCCAGGTTGAGAACCGCCAAATGCCGCGCGGCGGCATCGCCGGCCTTGGCGTACAGCGCGCGGCGATAGTCGACCGGGTCTTTGCCGGCACTTATGGCCAGCTGGTCGATCGTATGTTCCATCACCATGGCCGTGTGAGTGGCGCCGACCGAACGGAACCATTGCACGGTAATCGGCGTGTCGGGGATGTAGACCGCAGCATCGACGATCGGGGTCGCTTTGAGATAGGGCGAGCCCTGCACGCCCTCGACGGTGGCCGGGTCCAGCTCGGGCGTTCCCGGCACGCCCTTCTGCACCGATTGGGTGACCACACGGTGGGTCCATAAGGAAGGATAGCCGTCGGCGTCGGTTTTGATCGACACGGCATGATGGGCCATCGGGCGGTAATAGCCGGCGGTCATGTCATCTTCGCGAGTCCAGACGACCTTTACCGGCCTGCCGCCGCCGATTTTTTTGGCGACATGGACGCTATCCATCACATAGTCGGATTTGGGATTGGCGCGGCGTCCGAAAGATCCGCCGGCGAATAGGGTCTCAATCTCGACCGCGCCGGGCAGGGTGTAGACGACGAGCGCCGTATTGATCTGGTCCAGCGACGGGATCTGCGAGGCAAAGGTCAGCTTGCAGCCATGCCCGTCCACCTGGGCGACGCAATTCATAGGCTCCATCGCGGCATGGGCCAGGAACGGGAAATCATATGTCGTGGTCAGCGCGTTGCTGCCCGTTGCCTTCGCCGGGTCGCCCTTGGTTTCGAATTTCAGCGCCTTCAGCTTGCCGGCGTCGCCGGATGCGATGCGCTCATATTCCGCCAGAATATCGGGGCTGCTGCGCTTCTCGGCCTTGCTGTCGTCCCACACGACCTTGAGTGCATCGCGCCCTCGCTTTGCGGTGTAGGTGTCCTTCGCTACCACCGCGACACCCGTGGGGATTTGAATAACATCGACGACGCCGGAAATCTTTCGCGCCTCGCTGTCGTCGAAGGATTTAACCGTCGCCCCGAACAAGGGAGCATGGGCGACGACGCTGACCAGCATGTCCGGCATATGGACATCCTGGGTGAAGCGGGCCGTTCCGGTGCTTTTTGCCAGACTATCCTTGCGTCGCACCCGATCGGTGCCGACCAGGGTAAACTTGGCCTGGTCCTTCAGCGGCGGGTCGGCCGGCGGCTTTAAGGTGGCAGCAATCGGCAACAATTCGCCGAATCCCGCCTGCTTGCCTGAGGCGTGAGCGACGATACCGTCCTTGACGGTGATTTCGCCCGCAGGAACACCCCAGGCCTGAGCTGCGGCCAGCACGAACATGGCGCGTGCGCCGGCCCCGGCTTTGCGCAGTTGCATCCAGGAATTGGAAATGGCGTTCGACCCGCCGGTGCCCTGCAGCCCCAGCATCGTATTGGCGTAATGTTTGGAATCAGCCGGGGCTTGCTCAACCCTGACCGTGGACCAATCGGCATCCATCTCTTCCGTTGCGATAGCCGCCAGCCCGGCGTGATTGCCTTGGCCCATTTCCAGATGTTTGGAAACGACGGTGACGGTCCCGTCCTGGGCGATTTTGATGAAGGGCCCGAAGGCGCCGATCTTTGAGTGGGTGCCGGCGCCGACGATGTCGCCCAGCGAACAGCCGACCAGGAGGCTGGAGCCCGCCATGACTGCGCCGACCATGAAGCCGCGGCGGCTGACATTGAGTTTTGCCATGATCAGCCCTCCAGCCCGGCGGCGTCTTTGATCGCGGCGCGAATGCGTTGGTAGGTGCCGCAACGACATATATTACCGGTCATGGCGTCGTCGATATCCTTGTCTGACGGTTTGGGCGTGGCCGCCAGCAACGCGGCGGCGGACATGATCTGTCCCGACTGGCAGTAGCCGCATTGCGGCACATCGTGCTTGACCCAGGCCGCCTGTAGCGGGTGCGCAGCGCCCAGCCCCTCGATGGTTGTGATCTTGGCGCTTGCGACAGTGGAGATCGGCGTTATGCAGGATCGGATCGCCTGACCATCGGCGTGAACGGTACAGGCCCCGCATTGCGCGATGCCGCAGCCGTATTTGGTACCGGTCATCTCCAGCTCGTCCCGCAGCACCCAAAGGAGCGGCGTATCGGGTTCGGCATTCACCGAAACTACCTTCCCGTTCACGTTTAGCGCGATGGTCATTCACTGCCTCCCTGCGGCATATTCGTTCTTTGATTTATCGCCCTTTACGATCCGGCACCACAGCCTATATCGGCGCCGAATTTTCAGCGATAGTCGCATGCTCAATCCAATCCGGAGACGCCCATATGACAGACGCGCCGACGCAGCTGACGCTCGCTGCCGCCAACACGATCATCGCCGCCGCCTTTGCCAAGGGGGCTGAGTTGAATCTGAAGCCGCTCAGCGTCGCAGTTCTGGATGCCGGCGCCCATTTGATCGCCTTTCAGCGTCAGGACGGCTCGTCCACGCTGCGCCCGCAGATCGCGGCGGGCAAGGCAGGCGGGGCCCTGGCATTGGGCGTCTCGTCACGCAAGATTGCCGAAATGGCTGCGGAACGGCCCAGTTTTGTGGCGTCGCTCGGCGCAATCAGCCCCCATGGGGTGATACCAGCCGCGGGCGGCGCGTTGATTGCCGGGACGGGGGGTGCTGTGATCGGTGCTGTAGGCGTCACCGGCGACCTGTCGGACAATGACGAACTTTGTGCCCTGGCGGGCGTGCAGGCGGCGGGGCTTGCAACCAAGGGATAGGCGCGATCGCCGGCAAAATGCTGGCTGGATTTTGCCGGCGAGTGTTAGGCTCGGCTCATGCTTGGTCCCGAACTCGATTCGCGTCTGATTGGTTTGCTGAAGCAGAATGCGCGCCTGTCCAATTCGGAACTGGCGCGGCAGCTGGGCGTTTCGCGCTCCACTGTTCAGGCGCGTATCGAGCGGTTGGAGCAAACCGGCGCGATCCTCGGCTATACGCTGAAGCCGAACCCTGAGCGGGAAGTTCACGCAGTTCATGCCCATGTTTCGATCAGCGTCGCGCCCAAGCTGCAGGCGGCGGTCGAGCGCCATCTGCTCAAACTGCGCGGCGTCGACACGCTCTATGCCACCAGCGGCGCCGAAGACCTGATAGCGATCGTCCAGGCGGACGGCATGACCGAGCTCGACCGATGTCTGGATGCGATCCGCGATACAGACGGCATGCTGGATACGCGTTCCGTGATCATCCTGTCGACGCGCACGCGGCGTGTCGGCTGAATGTCTTCTCGGGCGATGCTGACAGAGCTGCGACTCGCAGCGCTGATTGATAGAGCCAACGTCCGCCTCCTCAATTATTCGCCGGCGCTCGACGGCATACGGGGCGTCGCCGTGCTCGCGGTTTTTTTTCACCATGCGCTTTTTACCGCAATAAACCCGGCCGATTGGCCGGCCGCCTATCAGCCGCTCATACAACTGAGCCACTTCGGTCAATATGGGCTGGACCTGTTTTTCGTTCTGTCCGGCTATCTGATCACCACCATATTGATCGGCAAGAAAGACAGTCCCCGCTATTTCCGGGAGTTTTACGTCAATCGCTTCACCAGAATCATACCCATCTATGCAGTCGTTCTGGCGGTTGTGGCGGCCTTAGTTCCACACTCGGCGAGCTATGTGGTCATTTCAGTTCTGTTCGTCGCCAATTTCGCCCAACTGTTCCACGTGACGGTAGTCGGCCCGTTCTGGACACTGGCGATTGAAGAACAGTTCTACATCGTCTGGCCGTTCCTGGTGCGCGGCTGCTCGCGTGTCCGCCTGCGGCGAATCGCAATTGGGATTTTGATAGCTGAGCCGCTTCTCAGGTTATCCGATATTGCGATCGGCCATCACAACTTCAGGTTCACCTTCTTTCATGCCGACGGCCTCGCCTTCGGCGCGGTCTTGGCCTGCCAAGTCTGTCGACCCGCGCAGCGTACGGTGTTTTGCGCGCTTGCAATCGGCGCAGCTTTTTATGGTCTCTCTTTATTTGGGGCCGCCGATCAACTGCTGAGCGCGGTGTTCGAGGCTTTGCAACCGACCAGCGTCGGTCTGATCGCCTATGGGCTTGTCGCGGGTGCGATCGGAGGCAGTACAAGGAGAGCCGTACGCTGGCTGTCGCTGCCGTTTTTGATATTCTTCGGGCAGATCAGCTACTGCTTCTACCTGATTCACATATACGTCTTTATGGCCTTCGACGCGACCTTCGGACCGATCCAGGGTGCCGATCCTGTTGCTGCCCTCCTCAGGCTCTTCGTCGTCCTGGCGGCGACCACGGCGCTTTGCGTTCTTTCCAGAAAGTTTATCGAGCTTCCCGCCATGTCATTGCGCAGGCGTCTGGCCTAGCGGATGGAGGATTTACGCGACAGGAAACTCGACACCTTGGGCCAGCGGTAAATCCTTGCCGTAATTCACCGTGGTGGTGACCCGGCGCATATAGGCCTTCCAGCTATCGGAACCGGACTCGGCCCCCCGCCGGTTTCCTTCTCGCCGCCGAAAGCCCCCCGATTTCAGCACCCGACGGGCCGATATTCACGTTGGCGATGCCGCAATCCGAACCAATGGCCGAGACGAAGATTTCCGCCTCTGTCAGGTCGGTCGTGAATACCGAAGAGGACAGACCCTGGGGCACATCGTTTTGCAGACGGAGCGCCAGGGTGAAATCGTTGTATTTCATGACATAGAGGATCGGCGCGAAGGTCTCCCGCCGGACGATAGCGCTCTTGCCGCAACCCCAGATTGTGATTCGCGCGGTTGAGTCTAGGGAGTGGAAATGGCGACCGGAATCCGCGGATTTGCCGGAATGGGGTTATTCTCGATCAATCTGGCGCAAATTGCGTCAATATGCCGAAAACCTCTCCCCGAACGCTGAGACCAGGCTGATCCCGGTCGACGGTCGCTTTCGGGCTGGGATAGATTGCGGCGTCGAATTGGGGAAAACCGTATGATCGAAACGCGTTACGGCAAGGTGCGTGGCTTTGTCGAGAACGGGGTTCATGTCTTCAAGGGCATCCCCTATGGCGCACCCACCGCCGGCGCGGGGCGGTTCATGCCGCCGAAGCCGCCAACCCCATGGGCCGGCGTGCGCGATACGCTGGTACTCGGACCTACCGCGCCGGCCGCCTTTGGCGTTGCCGCCGAGACGATGACCAATCCCGACATCATGGCGATGATCGAAGGGGCCGCGGAATATGTGCCGCCGTCGGAAGACTGTCTGGTCCTGAATGTCTGGACCCCCGGCACCGACACAGGGGCGAAGCGGCCGGTGATGGTCTGGTGTCATGGCGGTGGGTTCTTTGCCGGGTCGGGCGGCGGGAAATGGAACGACGGCGCCAATCTGTCCCACTATGGCGACGTGGTGGTTGTCAGCTTCAATCACCGGCTGAATATTCTGGGGTTTCTCTATCTGGCAGAGCTGGCCGACGGGCGTTACCCGGATTCCGGCAATGCCGGGATGCTGGATGTCGTCGCGGCACTGGGGTGGGTACGGGACAATATTGCGGCGTTCGGCGGCGATCCAGACAATGTGACCGTGTTCGGCCAATCCGGCGGTGGTTTCAAGATCAGCATGCTGATGGCGATGCCGGCAGCGCAGGGACTGTTTCACAAGGCGATCATCCAGAGCGGGTCGGTCGTCCGCGGCAACCCGCGCGCCATCGCGACCCGGCACGCCGAATGGGTTCTGGATCATCTCGGGCTGAAAGCTGGAGAGGTCGATCGTTTGCAGACCATGTCGTTGGACAGGATGATGGATGCGGCGACCATGGTGCTGGAGCGGGTCTGTGTGCCCGGCGAGAACCCCTTTGCGCCGGTCGTAGACGGCCGGGCCCTGCCGCACGACCCGTTCGATCCGCAAGCCCCGGCGATCTCGGCGGCAATTCCGATGATCCTGGGCACGACCAAGGACGAGAGCAGGATGCTGCTGGCCGGCGATGTGAGCAATTTCGAACTGAACGAGACGCAGATGCGGGTGCGGTTGATCGCGTTCCTAGAGGTCGGCGAGGCCGAAACGGACCGCATCATCGCGATTTTCCGGCAGCAAAGGCCGGCCGCCACGCCCAGCGATATTTTCTTCGCCGCCACCAATGCACGGATGTTGTGGACCAATGCGATTACCCAGGCAGAGCGCAAAGCCGCTCAGCAGTCGGGCTCGGTCTATATGTATCGTTTCGACTGGAACATCCCGATTCTGGGCGGAATGCTGGGCGCGCCGCACGGCGTCACCGTGTCGTTCGTCTTCCGCACGACCGATGCGGCAAAGTCCATGGTCGGGCTTGGGCCGGAGCGGCTGGTATTGTCTAATCGTATGGGCGACGCCTGGCTGGCTTTTGCGCACAGGAGCGATCCGAATCACCCGGGTCTTCCGCACTGGCCGCTCTATGATGCGGCGACGCGCGCGACCATGATTTTCAATAGTGACTGTGCGGTCCTAAACGACCCGGACGCGGCGGAGCGCATCGCCATGCGCGCCGTTCCGCCAATGCAGATTTAGCCGAAGGGGGAAACCATGCAATTCGAACAGATTTTGGACGGCTTCGTGTTTCTGGAGGCGCCCCGCGTCGATGACCAGAACAATCTCTATTTCAGCGAGGTGATGGATGGCGGCGTCTATCGCCTGTCGCCCGACGGCAAGATCGAGGGGTTTGTCACCGACCGCAAATCGATCGGCGGTCTTGTTCTGACAGAGGATGGCGGCTTTATCTGTTCGGGCGGCGTCGGGCTCGAATATTGCAATCCCGGGACCGGCGAGCGGCGGATGCTGGACCTGACCTACGAAGGCGAGCAGCTCGCGGGGCTCAACGATATCCAACCCGACGAAAAGGGCAGCATCTATGCCGGCGGTACGGACTTTGCCTCGATCCAGGTCGGCAGGAAACCCAACCCCAGCAAGCTTTATCGCATCGATGCACCGAACAAGGTGACGGCCTTGACCGACGGGGTCATGGTGTCGAACGGCATCGGCTTCAGCCCGGATCGCACCTTGATGTATTACGCCGAAACCTTCGAGGGCATCGCGATCTATGATTTTTCGCCGGACCGTACCATCTCGAACCGGCGCCTGCTCGCCAAGTTCCGTGGGGCGGACGGGCTGCAGGTGGATGCCGAGGGCGGCGTCTGGGTGGCGGACTATAATACCGCCAAGGTTGTGCGCTATCTGCCCGACGGCACGGTCGAGCGCGAGATCGATTTCTCTGGCAAGTTCGACGGGTGTCTGGTCACCAGCCTGACATTCGGCGGGGCGGACCTGAAGGACCTCTATGTCGTTACCGCCGGCGATTACCGCAAACCCGGCGGCAAGGCTGGCCGGGTCTATCGCGCCCGCAGCGACGTTGCGGGACAGCCGACGCCGAAAGTCAAATTTTAGGGATATCGTCGCTCGCCCGGGACCCCGATCCTCCCCGCATTTACGCCTCCGCCTCCTCGAACAGGCCGGTTGGCAGACCGTCGATGCTGAGGACATTCTTTTCCTGCCAATAGGCTTCCATGCCGGCCTCGTCCTTGCTGGCGGCCCAATTGTCGAGCCCCGGTCGTTCGCGTTGATAGTTGAAGACGGGAACGGCATAGCCGCAGGAGGTTTGAACTCGGTCCGCGGTAAGGCGCACGATCTGACGCGTTCCGGCCGGCGTGCGGCCTTCGTAGGATTTTGCCACAATATCGGCAAAGGCGGTGTTCTTGCGATGCAGGACCTCACCCTGCCCATAGAGGCGCAGGATATTGGGCGCACCTTCAAAGGCGCAGAACATCACCGTCAACCGCCCGTCGGCGCGCAAATGGGCCGCCGTCTCGTTGCCGCTGCCGGTCAAATCGATCCAACAGACGGTGTTATCGCCCAGCACGCGAAAATCGCGCGCGCTGCGCGGTGACAGGTTGATGCGCGAATCCGCCGTCGCGGACGCCACAAAGAAAAGATGCTGACGCGCGATGAAGTCGCGCATGGTCTCGTCGAGAGCGGAAAAAACCTTCGCCATATGAGGCCCTCATTATCCGATCGCACGAAATCCGCCGAACCCGGCGGACCTGTCGGTACCGCGATCCATCGCTTCCATCATGCAGAATCCGACATCGAAACAACAGGCGCAGGCGTCTCGCTTCCGCCGATTTCCCCGGAAATCCGGTCGATGCAGAAGCGGGCTCTGAAATCCAACTTAAGTGATGCACAGGATCGCGGAAAAAACTGGCCTGTGCCGCCGCTGCGTTCTCGCTTGTCGTGGGCGCGGCCGTTCTGTGGCGTCGGTCAGTCGCCTGCAGCGATGTCGCCGGACTGCCCCCGAAGAAGGTAAACTTTTAAATAATTGCAGTATGTTAGGTCTCGACTACCATATATTATCCGGCTATATTCGCTGCATTGCGGCATGTGTGGCGCCGTTATAAACCAGCGGTGTTTCGATGAATTTTATTCTCGGTCGTCTCTTCGGGAAGCATTCGGATGTGGAACCGCCTCTTTCGGCGCTGAGCGACCGGCAGTTGTCGCGGCGGCTCCACAAGCTCCAGAATCAATCTGCCGATCGGATGCAGGTTCGCGACTACATCGGTGCCGGCCGCTTGTCCGTGAAAGCCGCCGAGATTCAGGATGAGATCCAGAGCCGCGAACATGCCGAGGCGCGGTCGGCCGCTTAAGACCTCGCACTCAGTTTCCTTTTCGTCTTTGGCACCGCGCAAGCGACGGCGACCCGAATTTCGGAATTGCTCGGAGCACGGCGCTGGCGGACAGGCTGCACGCGTTGCACTGACGGCGCGGGGTCGCGTATTTCAATCTTGTCCACTGTCCAAATTGACTAATGAAAGGGAAAGGATAACCCCACTTTTCCCAGATTCTGTGTATTGCCCCTGGCATAGCCCGCATAGACCAGCGCCTGATCTGATACCCGGTAAGTTGCGGAGACCGAGCCCGCGTTCTGACTATTGAAGTCGGCGTCGGAGAGACTCAATGAAAACCGGTCACCGGGATTCGGCGGAACGATGGTTATGGCCGACGCCATCGCAATCCCCTCAGACATGTGGATATTCATCTGGTTGAGTTGGACGTTCAGATTGGTGACTTCGGCGTTCAGAGCCCGAAATTCGTCGGAACTCGCAAACGCGCTCAGCGGCAGGGTTGCACCCGTTCCACCATGGTAAGGAGGACTGGACACACAATCGCGACCAAATCGGTCAATTGCGCCGTCGGTGGGGAAAATGTACCGCCTCCCACACCGAATCCGCCCTCCGGGATAATCGGAACGTTGAAAAAGGACTGCGCCTGTGCACCGAACGAGACGCAGGCAATTAACGCGAATGCAATGAGACCTTGGTTGACCGACTTCATGGTTTCCTCCCTGTGGTAATTGAGGATCATGTTCCTCCTCAACCACAGGGACGACAACTTCAAAATGACCGTTGGACCAAAGCAAGTCATAGTTAGATTTCAAACCGCCCACGACCAGGCGGCTTGACGGCACGCTGGGCACGGGTCGATATAAACCAAGCTTCCGCTTGGTTTGCGCACGGCGGTAAAAACGGGGAACAGATGGACTTTCCAGATTTGCTGCATGCGGCGCTGACCAGCAAACCCGATAGCTGGGGCGCGGACGTGCGCGGCGTGCGCTATACTTGGCGACAATTGGTCGAAATCGGCGATGCGCTGGAAACGGCGCTGGTCGCGGCGGGGGTTCCGGTATCGGCGCCGGTCGGCGTGGTCGCCCGGAACCGACCCTTTCTCGCCGCCACGATCTTGGGGTTGGTCACGCACCGCCGTTCGGTGACGATGATCTATTCTGCCCAGTCGCCTGAGGCGATGGCGGGCGATATCGCCAAGCTGCGCCTAGTCGCAATCGTCGCCGACCCACAGGATTGGGCGGGACCGCAGATCGAGGCCGCACGCGCAGCCGGCACGCTGGGGCTGGCCGCTACCGGCGAGCTGGGCGAACCCATCCGCGCGGTCGAGAACATCGCCAAAGTCGGAGCGGCGCCGCACCGTGAGCCGCCGGCAGAACCGGGGGTTGAGCTCCTCAGCAGCGGCACCACCGGCGCACCCAAGCGGGTGATGATCGGATTTCCGATCCTGGAGCGTACCGCACAGAGCTTTATGCTGGGCGAACCGCCACCGGGCGGCAGACCGCCGCAGATCGTCTCGGCGCCCTTCGGCAATGTCAGCGGGCTCTGCCAATTGATCGGCTGCGCGGCCGGAACGACGCCGATGGCGATTCTGGAGAAATTCTCGGTTACGGAATTCGTCGATGCGATCAAGCGTGTTCGCCCGCCTATCCTCGGGATGGTCCCGGTGGGGGTTAAGATGATCCTCGACGCCAAGGTGCCGAAGGAGGATCTGGCCGGGGTTGTCGGCGTGTTCGGCGGCGGCGGGCAATTGACCCCTGAAATTCAGGACCAGTTCGAGGAAGCCTACGATATCCCGATCCATTGGGGTTACGGCGCGACGGAGTTCGGCGGCACTTTGGTGCGCTGGACGCCGGATATGCGCGAGCCCTTCGCCAAGTCCAAACGGGGCAGTATCGGCCGCGCCATGCCAGGCACGGATTTGCGGGTGATCGACACGCAGACGGGCGAAGTTCTGCCACCGGGCAAGCCCGGCGTGATGGAAGCCAAGGTGCCGATGATGAGCCCGGATTGGATTCGCACGACCGATCTGGTGACGATCGACGAGGATGGCTTCGTCTTTCATCACGCACGCAATGACGGCGTGATCTCGCGCGGCGGTTTCAAGATTTTACCTGAGACCGTTGTGGAGGCGCTACGGACCCATCCCGCCATCGCCGACGCCTCGATCGTCGGTTTGACTGATGACAGACTGGGTGAGGTTCCGGCCGCCGCGGTCGAGTTGAAAGCGGGCGCAACCTATCCCGGCGACGATGCCTTGGCCGCTCATCTGCGCGCGCGTTTGACCGCAATGCATATCCCGACCCGCTTTATCGCGGTCGAAGCCCTTCCGCGGACGCCGTCGATGAAGGTGAGCCTCGCCGAGGTCCGCCGACTGTTCGACCGGGCATCGTGACCACAGGATCCTAATCATATGACGGAGACATGAAAATGTTGGGACAAGGCGGAAAAGGAACACCCTCGATCGCCGCCGATCCGGGGATTTATGCCGGCCGCATTCTGGATTGCGACGCCCATCTCTATCTCGAGCCAGAGGATATGGCCGAATTGGTCGGCGATGTCGGGGCCGGTTTCGTACTGGAGTATTTGCGCAAATATGTCGGCTCGGATCAGGACCGCCAAGCCCGCGCCGAAGCGAAAGGCGATCTTTGGGGCGTCAAGGGAATCAGCGCCCACGGTGCGGTCGATGCCCCGAGCCGTGTCGAGGCGATGGACGGCATGGGGGTGCGCGCACAGCTTTTGTTCCCGAACACTGCACTGCGCGAATTGCGCCTGCAAACCGCCGCAGCGCGGGCGGTGTGCCGCCGCTATAACGATTACGTGATCGATTGGACTCACCAGACAGGCGACCGCGCACGCGCAGTCTGCCAGATCAATATGAGCGATGTCGGTTGGGCGACCGAGGAACTTAAGCGGGTTCTGAAATTGGGCGCGCGCGGGGTGCTGTTATCCTGCGCTGCGCCGCCCGGCGGCGTGTCGCCAGCCAACAGTTGTTGGGACCCGTTCTGGGCAATGCTGGAAGAGGCGAATGTTCCAGCCTTTCTCCACATCGCTTCGGGGGGAATCCTCAGCAATACCACTGCGGACGATCCGATGATCCCGCCGCGTGAATTCGCCGAGGCGGAGGGGTTGAAGGCCGCCTTTAAGGACCGTTCGGGGGCCGAAGAGGCGTTGGGGCCATTCTACTTCGTCATCTCTCATATGGCGCCTGAAGTCTGGCTGGTTTCGATGGTGATGGGAAAGGTGTTCGAACGTTTCCCGCGTCTGCGTTTCGGCGTCATCGAAGTAGGCGCAAGCTGGGTCGGCCCGATGTGCGAGCGGATGGATTTGCACTCCAAGCTGATGGCCAAGGTGGGCATCACCTATTCGATGCCGCCCAGCGAGTTCGTTCGCCGCAACGTGCGCGTCACGCCCTTCTGGCATGAGGACGTCAATTTGATGGTCGAACGTTATGGTCTGAAAGAGGTCTATGTATTCAGCACCGACTATCCGCATGTGGAGGGCAGCCGCGACCCGATCGGGCGTTTTCGCAAGACCATCGATCGGCTGGGGTCGGACTACGAACAGGCCTTTTTCTGCGACAATGGCGCGCTGTTGTTCCCAGGTCTGTAACCCTATGAGCATGCCGTCCGGTATCGGCATCGTCGATACGTTCTTCGATCTGCCGCCGGAAAACCGCAACGCCTGGGCAAGCGATTTCGGAGCATTATTCCGCGACCGGGAAAGCAAGACGGGTGCCATGGCGCACGCGGCCGGCTTTCTGTTCAAGGACGCGCCCAACATCACACGGTCAGGCGATCCAATTGGAGACACGCTTCGCGAGATGGATCGGTTCGGCATCGAGAAGGCGCTGATCAGGGTCAATGACAACCTGTCGGTGGAGGCTGTCACTCACCACCGCGACCGGTTTCTCGGCCAGCTATATGTCGATCCCAACCAGGGGATGGATACCGTGCGGGCGCTAACCCGCGCATACGAGCTTTACGGAATCTTGGGGGCCAGCTTTTTCCCGGCGGGGCAGAACCCGCCGGTGCCGATTAACGATAAGCGGGCGTATCCGATTTATGCGCGATGCGTCGATCTCGACATCGCGATATTCGTCAATGCCGGTGTGCCGGGGCCGCGCATCCCGATGGATAGTCAGCAGGTCGCCCTGGTCGACGAGGTGTGCTGGTTCTTTCCGGAACTGCGCCTGGTCCTGCGTCACGGCTGCGAGCCATGGACCGATCTTGCCATCAAGCTGATGCTGAAATGGCCGAATCTCTATTATTCGACCAGCGCCTTCGCACCGAAATTCTATCCCCGGGACATTGTCGATTTCGCCAATTCGCGCGGCGCAGATAAGATTATCTATGCTGGCTATTACCCCTCGGGCCTGACCTTGGATCGGATTTTCGACGAGATGAAAAACGTGCCGTTCAAGGATCATGTATGGCCGAAATTCTTGCGCGAAAATGCGCTGAAAGTTCTAAAACAGGGTCGCCAGAGTGCTTAAGGCCGGGATGCTCAAGGGATGAGTGGCATGAAATTGGGATTGAACGAGGAGCAGGAGCTTCTGCGCGATAGTTTTTCCAAGTTCCTGCGCACGGAATCGACCCCGGCACGGGTGCGTGCGGCGGAACCCATGGGCCATCATCCCGCATTTTGGGCCGAGCTCGTCGGTTTCGGCATTCCGGCGATGCGCGCGGCCGAGGCGGTAGGCGGCGGGGGGATGAGCCTGCTGGATGCGGCGCTGATCGCGGAAGAGGCCGGCCGCCATCTGGCGCCCGGACCGGTTATCGAGACGATCGTCGCCGCGCGTCTGCTGGCGGAATTGGGCGGCGAAGGGCTGCATTGGTTCGAGCGGGTCCAGAGCGGCGACGCGATCGTGACGCTGGCGCTGCACGAGGCCGGGCTGCGCCCACGGCAGATCGTGCCGGGGGCCGCCGTGGCCGATGCGGTTCTCTATCTCGATGAGGACGAGATTGTCCTACTGGCCGGTTCGCCGCCCGGGAAGGCGCCCGCCAATCTGGGTAAGGCGCCGCTTGCCGCGATCGATCTTGAGGACGAGGCAGACGGCCGCACGCGCCTGATTTTGGCCCACGGGCCGGATGCCCGCTATGCCTATCTGGCGGCAATCGAGGAATGGAAGATTTTGACCGCGGCGGCTCTGGCCGGGTTGGGGCGGCGGGCGCTGGAGATGGCGGCGGAATATGCCTCGGAACGCGAAGCCTTCGGCCGGCTGATCGGCACCTATCAGGGCATATCCCACCCCTTGGCGGAATCCATCACCGATATCGACGGCGCGCAGCTTTTGATCTGGCGCGCGATCTGGGCGATTGCGCGCGGCCGTGACGACGCGGCAGCGTCGGTGTCGATGGCGTTCTGGTGGGCCGCCAAATCGACGGCGACGGCGGTAGTCCGCTCCCTGCGTACTTTCGGCGGCTATGGACTGTCGGTTGAATATGACATTCAGCTTTATTTTCGACGCGGCCGGGCGATGGCGCTGCCGCTGGGTGATCCGCTTGCCGAATTGGTGCGCGTTGCCGACCGGTTGTGGGGCGATACGCGCTGGTCGCCTTTGCCCGATCCCGGCCCCATCGAGATAGAGTTCGGTTACGGCGAGGCGGCCGAACGCTTCGCCGTCGAAATTCAGGCGTTCTTCGACGAAAATCTGACGCCGGAACGGCGTACGGCGATGCGCCGATCGCTCGACGGCTATGATCCCGAGATGCAGCGCAAGTTGGCTGAGGCCGGGTTCCTTTATCCGGACTGGCCTGACGAATTTGGCGGGCAGGGGCGTAGCGCCTATGAGCTGTCTGCACTGGGGGTGGTCTATGAGGCCAACGACTGGAGCCGCGTCGCCATCGGCACTACAAATATGGGCGCGCGCATGGCGATGGCATTCGGTTCGGATGCTCTGAAGGCCGAGGCCCTGCCGCGATTCGCGGCCGGAACGGCGTCCTCGTGCCTGGGATTTACCGAGCCGGGTTGCGGGTCCGACGTGTTCGCGTCCAAAACCCGCGCCGTCAAGGACGGGGACGATTGGATCATCAACGGGCAGAAGGTCTTCACGACCGCGGCTCATGTCAGCGACTATGTGTTGCTGCTGACCCGCACCGACCCGGATGTGCCCAAGCATAAGGGGCTGACCATGTTTCTGGTGCCGATGAACCTGTCAGGAATTGCCGTGGATGCTCTGCATACGATGCAGGAGGAGCGGACCAACATCACCTATTACGCCGATGTTCGCGTGCCCGACATGTATCGGTTGGGGCCGGTCAACGGGGCGGTCGGGGTGATGGCTTCGGCGATGAAGTTGGAACATAGCGGCGAAGGATATCACGTGTCCCAGCCCGCCTTGGTCGATGCCGCGGTCGCCTGGGCGCGCGAGGCCGTCGACGATAGCGGCTGCAAGCGCATCGAAGACCCGGACGTGCGCGCCCGCATCGCCCGGGCGGCGGTGCATAATGAGGTCGCCGATCTATTGTGCCGCCGCGCGGTCTGGGCCGGGGTGGAAGGCGTGCCGTCGCGGGCCTTCGGCCCGATGTCCAAGCTGTTTACGAGCGAGACCTATCTGAAGGATTCGGCCGACCTGCTGGAATTAGCCGCGCCGGATTCGCTGCTGGAAGGGCACGACGCGCTGGGCGTGCTGGAATTCAAACATCGCCATTCGGTTGGTCAGACGATTTACGGCGGCACCAGCGAGGTTCACCGCAGCGTGGTGGCTGAGCAGGCCTTGGGTCTGCCGAGGACACGCCTATAATGTCACATGGAATGACGCCGGGCAGGCTCTATCGCCGCAAAGCCATCGCGGAAGCAGGGAAATTCGAGACCTTTGCTGCGATGGAAGATGACTTTCATCACTTCACGGTGCATTTGCGTCACGACGGGCGGCATGTAACCGAGCTGGTCGGGGAGGCCGTGCGCTTTCCCTGGACCACCTGTCCCGGCGCCACGGCCAAGCTGGAACAGCTGATCGGTGCGCCGCTGAACCCCACGCCGGAAGATCCTGGCCGAAAGACCCATATCGCCGAGCATTGCACCCATCTCTACGACGTTGCGAAATTTGCCATCGCCCAGTCGGCGCGGTCCCTGTCGGGGCAGGGACAACGGCGTCAATATGACATCACCATTCCCGATATCATTGACGGCCAGACGACCGGCGACATCAGCCGCGACGGGGCTCCGGTCTTTCACTGGGAAATTCGCGATCGAGTCGTCATCGCGCCCCCCGCCTTCGCGGGACATAAACTGCCGGGACGTGCGCAATGGCCGAAGGGCAGCATTGTCGATGCGGACGCGCTGGAGGCCGCATTGATGCTGCGCCGCGCGCTGGTCATCTTTCGCGGCCGCATGTCGGAATATCCCGAGATCACCAGTGCCGACCAGGTTCCCGGCGGGTTCGCTTCCTGCTTTACCTACCAGCCTGAGAACGCACCGAACGGGCGCTGGGTGATGGAGGAAATGAATTACACCGCGTCGGCGGACCAGCTGCTTGCGGATTTCGCCGTCAAGCGTTCCTTTGCCTGAAAATTTAAGCGGTTGCGCCACCGTCGATGGCGATTTCTGCGCCGGTGATGAATTGCGATGCATCGGAGGCCAGAAAGAGAACCAGGTCGGCGACCTCCTGCGACGTTCCCATCCGGCCCCAGGGAATGGCCGCCATGACCTTCTCGAGTTTGCCGGGCGGGGCCTGGTCGCGGGTCATGGGCGTGTCGATCACCCCGGGCAGGATCGCGTTCACGCGGATATGATCCGGTGCGTAATCCTGCGCGGCATAGCGGGTCAGGCCGCGCATGCCCCATTTGCTGACGCCATATGCGACCATGCCCTTGGCGCCCTTTACGCCGGCGATCGAGGCGATATTGATGACCGATCCGCCGCCGACACTCAGCATCGGTCCGTGGACCGCCTGAAGACCCAGGAAGGCGCCGACGACATTGACCTGGAATGTCCGCTCGAGCTGCTCGCGCGGGGTATCCTGGGTCGTATTGAAGGCGACGATCCCTGCATTATTGACCAGGATGTCGATGCGCCCGAATCGGCGGAGCGTCTCTTGGACGACCGCATGCCATCCGGCTTCGTCGGTCACGTCGTGGTGAATGAAATGGGCGCGATCCCCGATTTCGGCGGCGACCGCCGCGCCGTCCCGATCCAGAATATCGGTGATCACCACCGACGCGCCGTTCGCCGCCAGCGTGCGGGCGTGGGCGGCGCCCTGACCTCTGGCACCGCCGGTAACGATTGCGACCTTTTCGGCAACTTGTCCCATTTTCGCGTCCTCGGCGCCGCGTCATTCGCTGAGGCGACTGATAATACGATGCTGCAATGACGGGGAATTCTATGGGGTCGGGCGTGGAGGACGAAGCGGAATCGGTCGAAAGCTTTCTGACCGTGTCGGAACAGCCGGAAGGGCTGCCGCTCGGGCAGATCCTTGCCCACCATGCCGCGCGCGACCCGAACCGGCCGGCAGTCACGATCGATGGGCGCTCGATCAGCCGCGCCCAACTCGACGCACGCTCGAACCGCAGGGCGCGGGCCCTGGCGCAGTTGGGCGTCGGGCAGGATGATTTCGTGACGCTGGCGCTGCCCAACGGGCTCGAGTTTTACGAAACCGCCTTTGCAGTCTGGAAGCTTGGCGCGACCTTGAATCCGGTATCCTGGCGTCTGCCCGATGCCGAGCTTCGCGCGATCGTCGATACGGCCAAGCCCAAGCTGGTCATCGGCGTCGCGCCGGAGCGGCTCGCGGACCACCAAGTCATCCCACCGGGCTTTGAGCCCGACCCCAGCCTGTCGGATGGGGCTTTGCCGCCCAAGGTGGCACGATATTGGCGGGCAATGACCAGCGGCGGCAGCACCGGCCGCCCCAAGGTCATCGTCGATCATATGGCAGCGCGCTGGGACCCGGCGATGAGCTTCGCCATGCAGCAGGCGGGCGACACGGTGCTCAATCCCGGGCCGCTCTATCACAATGGACCTTTCATGTATGCGATGAAGGGCCTATTCGCCGGCGCCCATATCGTCGAGGGGGGCAAGTTCGATCCGGTTCATACGCTGAGACTGATCCAGGACCATAAGGTCAACTGGGTCATGCTGGTGCCGACGATGATGAGCCGCATCTGGCGGCTGCCTGAGGAGGTGCGGGGCAGCTTCGACCTCTCCAGCCTGCGGGTTCTGTTTCATACGGCGGCCCATTGCCCGATTTGGCTCAAGGCCAATTGGATCGAGTGGCTGGGTCCCGACCGTATCTGGGAGGGCTATGGCGGGACCGAGGCGCAGGGCGGCTGCATTATCGGCGGGCGCGAGGCACTGGAGCATCCGGGGTCGGTCGGCAAGTCGTTTCCCGGCACGCAGCTTAAGATATTCGACGACCAGGGCCGCGAAGTCCCACAAGGAGAGGTCGGCGAGATTTTCTTCCTGCCTCGCGGGGGTAAAAACTCGACCTATCACTATATCGGCGCCGAGGCGAGTGCCGCGGGAGAATGGGAATCGATCGGCGATCTGGGCTATTTCGGGCCGGACGGATATCTCTATCTGGCGGATCGGCGCACCGATCTCATCATCTCTGCGGGCGCCAATATCTATCCGGCCGAGGTCGAGGCCGCGATCGACAGCCACCCGGATGTCGAGTCCAGTGTGGTTATCGGATTGCCGGACGACGACCTTGGACATCGCGTCCACGCGATAGTCGAGCGCCGGCCGGGAGGACTGGTCACCTCGGGCGGGCTGCTGGAGCATCTGAAGACCCTGATCGTCATCAACAAGCTGCCGCGCAGCATCGAGTTCGTGAGTGGGCCGTTGCGGGGCGACGACGGCAAAGTCCGCCGCTCGGCGTTGCGCAACGAACGGCTGCCCGCCGGCGCAAAGGCGTGACGGCCGGGCGCCAGCCATCGGCTGCCGGGCGATATTATGCTCTGGCGGTCCTGATGTCGGTCGGGGCCTGCAGCCTGATGGACAAGACCATCATCACTTATCTGCAGGAGCCGATCAAAAAGCAGTTCGGCCTCAGCGACGCTGAGCTCGGCCTGATGTCGGGCGGCGCCTTTGCATTGTTCTTCGCGATCTCCGGCCTGCCGATGGGATATGTCGCCGACCGGGTCAACCGCCGCAATCTGATTGCCGGGTGCCTGGCCGCCTGGAGCGCGCTGACTGCATCGGTCGGTCTGGCGCAAAGCTTTGCCCAGCTGCTGCTCGCCCGGATGGGGGTGGGTATCGGCGAGGCGGGAGGCGGGCCGTCGGCGATGTCGATGGTGGCCGATCTATTTCCCGAACGCCGCCGCGCCACCGCACTCGGGGTCTATTCCCTGGCGACGCCGATCGGCGCGATCGGCGCGTTTCTGATCGTATCGAATGTGCTGGCCGCCTATGGCTGGCGCGGGACCTTGTTCGTTGCCGGCGCACCGGCCATCCTTCTCGTGCCGCTGCTGCTTCTGACGGTACGCGAACCGGTGCGCAGTCGGGCGGGACCGGCGGAGGCTGCGCCATCGTTCGGCGAGACCTTGCGGTTTGCGGCCTCGCAACGCTCTCTCCGCCATCTCGTTGCGGCGATCACGCTGACCCAGATGACGATGAACGGGATCGGCATCTGGTCGATGTCCTATTTCATCCGCATTCACCAAATCGATCTCGGGCAGATCGGGCCGGTGCTGGGGTTCGCCTATCCGATCCCGGCGATCATCGGCACGTTTGCGGGCGGGGCGATTGCCGACCGGTTGGCGCTGCGCGACGTGCGCTGGCGGGCCTGGGTCCCGGCGATCGGCGCGCTTGTCTGCGTGCCGGTTACCGCGACCCTGGTGCTGGCGCATGAATGGCCGACGACGCTGGTCATGTGGGGCCTGTTCGGACTGACCGGCCCGATATGGAGCGGCCCGGGCTATAGTCTGAACGTCAGCCTGGTTGCGCCGCGGATGCGTGCGACCCAGACGGCGATGCTGCTTCTGCCGATCAACATCGTCGGGTTCGGGTTGGCGCCGATGATCGTCGGCGCACTCAGCGACGCATTTACGCCCATGTTCGGCAGCGACGGTCTGCGCTATGCGATGTTGGCGATCGGGCTGGTCAATCTGTGGGCGGCGCTGCATTTTGCGCAGGCCGCGCGCGGCCTGCGCGCCGATCTGGCCCGCGTCGCAGATCAAAGTCTATGATAATGGTAATGGTAATGGGCAATCCAAACGCCTTGGGGAGGCATTGTTGAACGAATTGGAAAAATTGGCCGCGATCGAAGAGATCAAGCAGCTACGCGCGCGTTTTGCCAGGTGCATGGACACCAAGCAGTGGCTCGAGATGCAGGACACGATCACCGACGACTGCGAATTCGACGCCCGCGACGGCAGCGTTGTGACCGAGTTGTGGCATGGGGCGGAAGACATCGTCGCCAATATCAGGCGGTCCCTGGCGAACGCCGTCAGCGTCCACCACGCCCATATGCCCGAGATCGAAATCACCTCGCCGACGACGGCCAAGGGCATCTGGGCGATGGCCGATCTGCTGCGCTTTCCCGGCATGCCGACGGTCGATCTGGTCGGGTTCGGCCACTATATCGAAGGTTATGAGAAACAGGCCGACGGGCGCTGGCGGCTGAAGACCTATCAGCTGACGCGCCTGCGGGTCGATGTCACCGTGCAGCCGACCGGCGCGCCTGTCGATACCGGCCCTGAGCTCAGCCCCGATAAGACAATCAAGGCGGCGCGGCTGACCGGCTACGGCGGCCCCGACAAATTCTCCTATGGCACAGTTCCGGAGCCCATCCCCGGCCCCGGGGACATATTGGTCAAGGTGGCGGCCGCGGCGGTGAACCCGGTCGACGCCAAATTGCGCAGCGGCGTGCTTAGCCTGTTCATGCCGATGGAATTCCCGGCCCAGTTGGGCGGCGACGTATCCGGCACAGTCGAGGCGGTTGGCGCGGGCGTCACGGCGCTCAAGGTCGGGGACCGCGTGGCGGGCATGATCAACCCTGCGAAGAACGGCGCTTATGCCGAGAAGATCGTCGCGCCGGCGGCAGCCTTCGTTATCGTCCCGGAGGGGCTGGATCTTGTCGATGCGGCGGCCCTGCCGATGGGCGCGCTGACCGGGGTTCAATTGATCGAACTCGGGGTCAAGGCAGTGCCGGGGCAACGCATCCTGGTGACCGGCGCGACCGGTAGCGTCGGGCGCGCAGCGGTCTATACCGCAGCCGCCGCGGGGGCCCTGGTGGTGGCCGGCGTACGCGGACATGCCAAGGGCGCACTCGCGGGCCTGCCCATCGCCGGGGTTGTGGATCTTGGAAACTTGGACGATGTCGCGGCCGCCGGTCCCTATGATGCCATCGCCGATACGGTCGGCGGACGCGTGGCCGAACGGCTGACCAAGTTCATCCGCTCAGGCGGGGTGCTGGCCAGCGTCGTTTCGCCTCCGCCTCTGCCGCCGGTGAATGCGCCGGTCAGCTCCGCCCCGGTCTGGGTCGGATTCGACGGTCCGCGGCTGACCCGGTTCTTGACCGATTATGTCCGCAACCGCTGGTCGATGCCGGTTGCTGAGCGCTTGCCCTTGTCAGAGGTTGCCAAGGCCCACGCGCTGATCGACGCTGGCGGCGTCGGCGGCAAAATTTTGCTGGTCCCGTAAGAAGCTTAAGAACACAGGGGAAGAAGAATGTTGCTCAAGGACAAGGTCGTCATCGTCACCGGCATCGGGCCGGGCATGGGGTGTAAGCTGGGCAGCATCGCCGCGGCCGAAGGGGCCAAGGTGGCGCTGGCCGCACGATCGACCGGCTTTCTGGATCAGGTCGCGGGCGAAATCCGTGCCGCCGGTGGGCAGTGCATCGCCGTGCCGACCGACATTGCCGATGCGGCCCAGTGCCAGCGTCTGGCCGATGAGACGGTGAATGCCTTCGGGCGGATCGATGGGCTAGTTAACAGCGCCTATAAGCATGCGACCTATCAGTCGTTCGAAGACGACGATATCGCGACCTGGCTTTCCAGCGTCGATGTCACCTGTTTCGGGGCGCTGCGCATGGTCAAGGCGGTGCTGCCGGTGATGAAAGCGCAAAAAGCCGGTGCGATCGTCAATGTCACCGCACTGGCCGCCGTTCAGCCTGCGCCCGGCCAATATGACTATGCCACGGCCAAGGCGGCATTGGAGGGCGCGACACGCCAGCTGGCCAAGGAATTCGGGCCGCACAATATCCGCGTCAACTGCACCCGCATGGGCTGGCTGTGGGGCGCCCCGGTACAGGGCTATATCGCCCATCAAGTGCAAAGCCAGGGCGTCAAGGAACAGGACATCATCGGTCCGATCGTCGCGCGCATACCGCTGGGGGTCATTCCGCCCGACGAGGAATGCGCCAAGTCTGCGTTGTTCTTCATTTCTGACTATTCCCGCATGATCACCGGCGCGACGCTGGACGTGAACGGCGGGGAATATATGTCGGCGTGAGTTCCGCCGAGGCGCAAAGCCACGGGCATTTCGGTATATTGCCGATCGGGCTTCAGTGGGCGGTTCTGCTGACCCTGTCGGTGGCGCTGGTATGGTTCTTAAGCACCATCAAGCTGCCCGCCGCTCTGTTTCTCGGTCCCATGGTTGCTGCGGTGGTGCTGGCGACGGGTGAGGCGACGGTCCGCGTGCCGAACTGGCTGTTCCTGATCGCGCAGGGCGTGATCGGCTGCATGATCGCGCGGACCTTTAACCCGACCATAGTTCAGACGATGGTGAGCGACTGGCCGCTGTTCATCGCGGTCATTGCGGCGGTGATCGCTCTCAGTTCCACTCTGGGCTGGCTGCTGGCCCACTGGCAGGTCTTGCCCGGAACCACTGCGATATGGGGCACTTCGCCGGGCGCGGCGACGGTGATGATCCTGATGTCGGAGGTTTTCGGAGGCGACGTTCGGCTGGTCGCCTTCATGCAGTATCTGCGGGTTGTGCTCGTCGCCATGGTGGCGTCGGTCGTCGCGCGATTGTGGGTGGGCCCGGCAGCCGGTCATGTCGCGGCCGTCGCCTGGTTCCCGCCGATCATGCCGATACCCTTCACGCTAACGCTGGCTTTGGCCGGATTCGGCGCGGCGGCGGGCCGAATGCTGCGCGTTCCGGCCGGCGCCTTCCTGGTTCCGCTGATCGTCGGCGCGGTGCTGCATGCCACCGGAACCATGGAGATCGTGCTACCCCCGTGGCTATTGGCGTCAAGCTATGCGGTGGTGGGTTGGAGTGTCGGGCTGCGCTTCACGCGCCCTATCCTGATGCATGCGATTCGCCTGCTGCCGCGCATTCTGGCTTCGACCTTCGCGCTGATCGCGCTCTGCGGCGGGCTGGGCGTCATACTCAGTCGGGCCACAGGAATCGACCCGTTGACCGCCTATCTGGCGACAAGCCCGGGCGGTGCGGATTCGGTCGCGATCATCGGGGCATCCAGCCATGTCGATCTGCCGTTCGTGATGGCGCTGCAGACCGCGCGCTTTCTGGCTGTACTGGTGATTGGACCGTGGATCGCCAAGTTCGTAGTCAGGCGGACGCGAAAGGCCGGTTGAGCGTTATTGCGGCATTTACCCCCATCTAGCCTCCCCCCGCCGCCAAAGGTGGCTTTTGCGAAACGCAAATGGCGACCTCCGGTCGCGGGGGAGGGACAAGAATATCTACCCCTCCGCAGCCTCCCGCAGCATTTCGAGTTCCAGCCAGCGTTCTTCGGCAGCTTCGAGTTCGGCGGATTTGGCGGATAGCGCGGTTGAGGTTTTCTCGAACTTGGCGGGGTCGCGGCGATAGAGGTCGGGGTCGTTCAGTTCGGCCTGCAGCTTGGCGATCGTCTTATGGAGCGCATTGATCGTGACGGGCAGTTTGGCCAGCGCGTCGCGGTCCTTGAAAGAAAAGCCCGAGCCCGGTTTGGCGGCCTGGGCCGAGCCCTGCGCTTTGCCGCCGCCCTGGGACCGGGCGGGTTTGACCGCTCGCGTGGCGGCGATGCCGGGGCCGCGCTGCGCCAGCATGTCGGAATAGCCGCCGGCATATTCGGTCCATTTTGCGTCCGCTTCCGAGACCAGCACCGACGTAACTACCCGGTCGATAAAATCACGGTCGTGGCTGACCAGAAGGACAGTGCCGGAATAATCGGTCAGCATCTCTTGCAGCAGGTCCAGCGTCTCCAGGTCCAGGTCGTTGGTCGGTTCGTCCAGAACCAGTAGGTTCGAGGGTTGGGCGAGCGCCCGCGCCAGCATCAGCCGCCCGCGCTCCCCGCCCGAAAGATTGCCGACCGGGGTCTTGGCCTGCTCAGGCCCGAACAGGAAATCCTTCATATAGGAGATGACATGGCGCGGCTTGCCGTCGACGATCACGCTGTCGCCGTGGCCGCCGGTCAAGGCCGTGGCGAGGCTGACGGTCGGGTCCAGGCTGCTGCGCTGCTGGTCGAGCGACACCATCTGAACCGCGTTGCCGACCTTTACCGACCCCGTATCGGGCGGCATCACGCCGGTCAGCATCTTGATCAGCGTGGTTTTGCCCGCGCCGTTGGCGCCGATGATGCCCATCCGGTCGCCGCGCAGGATGCGGGTCGAGAGATTGCGGATAATCGTCCGGTCGCCGAAGCGCTTTGAGATGTCCTTCGCCTCGATCACCACCTTGCCGGATGTATTGGCGGATACGGCCTCAAGCTTTACCGCGCCGACGGACTGGCGCTGTTCCCGCCGTTCCTGGCGCAGGCCCTGAAGATCGGCCAGGCGGCGGACATTGCGTTTGCGCCGGCCGCTGACGCCGTGAACGACCCAATCCTGTTCGCGCACGATTTTGCGGTCCAGCTTGTGCCGCTCGAACTCCTCCTGCTCCAGGAACTCGTCGCGCCAGCTTTCGAAGGCGGCGAAATTCTTGTCGAGCTGCCGGGTTTCGCCGCGGTCGAGCCACAGGGTGGAACGCGAGAGCCCTTCGAGGAAACGCCGATCGTGGCTGATCATCACGATGGCCGAGCGCGATGCCGCAAGCGTGCTTTCCAGCCACTCGATCGTCGGCAGGTCCAGATGGTTTGTCGGCTCGTCCAGCAGCAGAATGTCGGGTTCGGGCGCCAGAGCCCAGGAAAGCGCGGCGCGGCGGATTTCGCCACCCGACAGATGCGCGGTCTTTTCCTCGCCCGTCAGACCCAACCCCTCCAGCATCAGTCGCACGGAATGCTGATCGTCGCCGGGCGAAAGCCCGCTTTCGGCATAGGCCAGCACGGTGTCGAAGGCGGTGAGGTCCGGTTCCTGCGGCAGATAGCGGACGGTGACACCCGGCTGAAGAAAGCGCCGGCCATCGTCCGGCTTGACCGACCCGGCGGCGATCTTGAGCAGGGTCGACTTGCCCGACCCGTTGCGCCCGACAAGGCACAGTCGTTCCCGCTCAGATACCGAGAGGCTGGCGCCGTCAAGCAGCGGTGTGCCGCCGAAGGTCAGGTGGATATCTTGGAGCAGCAAAAGCGGGGGAGCCATGGAGACAAAGCCGGTGTGACGGATGATTGGGCGCGGTAATAGCACGGTTGGGGGAATGTTGGATGGGGGGGGGCAGCCACGTGCCGGATGATGCGTTTTGCTGCGCTCTACCCATCCTATGGACTAAGGGATAATTATTCGTTGCTGATCGATGCAAAATTGTGCAGATCGTTGAAGTTCGTCCACTCTGCCACGTCTAGCTGCTTAAGCCCCGGAACCCTGGGGCGCATAATGCGACATGTCTTATGCGCTACGTTGCTTCTGATTGTAGTGAATGGGGTCGCGTCAGCTCAGTGCTTTGACTATGGGCGCGTCTTTGACCGGCTTCCTGACCGAAGCGGTCATTCACCAAAGGAACCCTTATGAAGACGACAGTTGGCCGACCACGCGTTATGCCGTCCCGGTATTGAAGCTCAGGACTCCAATTTGCTTGCAAGCTTCCGACGATCTCGGTCAGGCATAAGTCGATGTCTATGAGATTGGTGTTTTCTTTCCCCGTCCATGGAAGAATTTCATAAGACAGTAAGCAGGTTGAAGAGTGACTGTGGTCCAGGGCAATCGCATTTCAAAATA
>PLTD01000129.1 GCA_003165335.1 Rhodospirillales bacterium
GAGAGAGATGCGAGCACTGATTCCCGCCGATACATATGACACGATCATCTGTGTTCCGTGTATACGTCAAGGCGGCGCCGATCTGGTAGCAGGCCTCTTGGCGGGATCGCTACTCAGAATATTTCCGGGGCACTCCATACTTCTGGTGCGCACTGATTTCTCCCATTTCGAACGCCCAGACTGGATTCCATCGGAAGTCGCCGTCGTCGATCTTTCTCCTGTCTTCACCGATGTGGGCCGAGAAGCCGCTGAGCGCCTGCTTTACAGCATGTTCATAGGTCTTGCGCCGAAGCGAATCATAAACGTCAACAGTCGTCTATGCTGGTCTACACTTGAACGTTTTGGGCGACGTCTCGTTGAGAGAATCCAGATTTTTGCTTATCTGTTTTGTTGGGAAATAGACGCAAATGGCTTTAAACAGGGCTATCCTAGAGAGTTTTATCCAACAACCGCATCCATTCTCACGGGATTCTTTACAGACACGGATTTTTTACTGCGCGATTTGGTAAAAACCTATTCGCTCCCTGCTTTGTTACGGGACCGAATCACGCCGTTATATTCTCCTGCGAGAGAAACGCTGAAAACATTGCTGCTTGCCGAGCAATTCATTAACAAGCGTCCACTGAGAGAACGCCCGCTGGTTTTGTGGGCCGGGCGCCTTGACCGCCAGAAGCGCTTTGACCTCGTCTTGGCGATAGCGGCTAAGATGCCCGACGTCGATTTCCGGTGCTGGGGCGCAGCTTTACTTGATGCGCCCCCCGACATACTGAAGTTACCGGCCAATCTTTCAATCCAAAAGCCGTTCAAATCCCTAGACGAACTGCCACTTGACCAGTGCGATGCTTGGCTCTTTACATCCGGATGGGAAGGATTGCCCACACTTCTCATCGATCTCGGCGCCAAAGGGATTCCGATCGCCGCCAGCGCGGTAGGTGGTGTTCCCGAACTGATCACAGATGAGACGGGTTGGCCTATCTTCGACATCGAGAATATAGACGAGTATGTGTGTGCTCTCAGAACCATGATCAAAAATCCCGCGATCAGGATAGAGCGCGCCAGGAAACTTCAGGCGCTTGTTGACCAGCGGCACTCTCCACAATGCTATGACGCCGAATTGAGCCGGCTACTGGGCGCCTCTGCGGCGCCGGCCGTTCTGTAGCGAGACACTGAATATTTTCAAAATCCGGCCTCCGAGGTCTCTATCGGAAGCCATTCGCAAGCTAGCTTTGGCAGCCAAACTTGGTGGGAACAGTCTGATGCAAACCGATGTCTGGGAAAATTTTATTTCACTGAATTCGACAGGAGATTTGAAGAGCGAGGTCTTAGGTCCCGCGAGAGATTATGTTTCCCAAAGAGATGGTTCAGTCGATTGGAACGAGATCGAACTTCCGCTGGACTTGGCAATGAACCGCGACGTTTCACCGATTCCGATCGAAGCCGATCGCGAGCTCTATTATGGCCCGAACCATTTCAACTACTGGGCATCCGGTGTCCGGGACTTGATGCAGATATTAGAGTGGGCGCGCGGTCAAGGAATAAAACTGGAGTCCAGCCTCGATATCGGTTGCGCGTCGGGAAGAGTAATGCGGCATATGCATTACCAAACCAACATAAAGCAGGTGATGGGCTGCGACATTAATAGGCTCCATGTCGATTGGGTAGCACGCCATCTGCCTCCCGAAATCACTGTTTTCCAGAACAGCTCCATCCCGTCTTTGCCGCTACCCAGCGAGAGCGTGGATCTCGTAACGGCATTTTCAGTTTTCACGCATATCGAGAGCTTTGATACGACCTGGCTGATGGAACTACGCAGAATACTGAAACCCGGAGGGATCGCGTGGCTGACTGTTCACGGCGAACGAACCTGGCGCGAGGTCGCGCCGGGCTGGCCTCTATACCAAGCTCTCCATGCGCACCCCGATTTTGCAGCAATGCGTGGGTTGCCGCAGCTACCATCCGATCGAGTGATTTTCCGCTGGCGTGCCGACCGATCGTACAGCGCTAATATCTTCTATCGCGATGCGTATATTGAGAAATGCTGGGGGCGTATTCTTGAATTCAAAGGAATGTTTCCCGCGTTGCCGCATTTTCAGGATGTCGTTGTACTTCAAAAACCAAACCCGTAGAAAACGGCGATTTATTTCATCACACGGACACTGCACGAACGGACACTAAGTCGATGGACATCACCGCTGTCATTACTGCTCACCGTGAAGGGCTGCTTGCCGCGCCGTCGATCAAGAGTTTCTCTTGCGCCGTCGCGAACGCGCGCAATACCGGGCTTACCGTCGAGACACTTTTTGTGCTCGATCGCCCTGACGATGTGACCCGAGCGATCTTTGAAGAAACCTCCGAAATCGCGGGCCGAATCGTCATTGGGGATGGAGGCGATCCAGCCTCGACCCGAAACCTCGCGGTTCAGGAGGCGAACGGCCAATACATCGCCTTCCTGGATGGTGATGATCTTTGGGGAAGCAATTGGCTGCGTGAAGCGCACGCGTTTTGCGAAGACGCGGTCAAGGAGACGATCGCCCACTCTGAGGTTAATTTCGTATTCGGTGATCAACGGCTGCTTTGGTGGCACGTCGATTCAGAAGCCCGGACCTTCGACCCAGGTTATCTGCGAATCGGAAATTACTGGGATGCACTGATTTTTGCCAAACGTGATATTCTTCTTAAGTATCCATATGTTTGCAATGACTTGAAAGCTGGGTATGGTCATGAAGATTGGCATTGGAACTGCGTAACGCTTGCCGCCGGAATCGCTCACCGACCCGTGCCAGGCACAATCCACATGAAACGCAAACGACTTGGATCGCAGATGGCAAAATGTGCTGAAAACGACGTTGTCGTTCGTCCTACCGAAATCCAGAACTATTCTTGGCGCCCTGCTGTTGGTCAGGATTTTGATAACTATACGCATTCATAGTACGACAGTTTGCAACGCTATACTGACCGTTATCGTTGAGAAGTTGAATCAACGAGGACCAGGTTTAGAGCGGCGTCTGCAGCCTAAACCTGCAGGGTTGGCGCGGAAATGATTCTGGAATATTCGTCGGCGTTTATCGAGAGATCCTCATTACTATAACACGAAACTCTATATCTATGATTAAGAATCCTGCTCATGATTAAATCTAGCCAGAAAATCATAGATGTCATTCTGATAAAACCGCGATTTTTTTCGGATGATCGGGGTGTCTTTAGCGAGACATACAAAAAATCGAATTTTGACAGTCTCGTTTCTTCTGTACAATTTGTTCAAGACAATCGCTCGCTCTCAAATAATGCTTACACCGTCCGCGGATTGCATTTCCAGATTCCACCTTACGCTCAAGCAAAGTTGGTTTCTGTTCAGCGCGGACGCATCTTCGATGTCGCGGTTGATCTCCGTCGTAACAGTTCCACGTTCCTCCAGCACGTTACTGTCGAATTGACGGCGGATGGCGGCGAACAACTTTTTATCCCTGTAGGATTCGCTCATGGGTTTTGTACGCTTGAGCCTAACACGGTCGTCACTTACAAGGTCGACCAGTATTATGCACCGGCGCATGAAGCCGGGCTTCACTGGCGTACGCCGAAATTGAACATTGAATGGCCCTGCGGAGCCAACGATGGGATTTTGTCGCCGAAGGATGCAGATCTACCGGATAGCGTTGATTTGGAATCCTGTTTCCCTTAAGGCACCTCTACAGAGTAACGGGATTTCTTATGAATTTGTTTGTCACAGGCGGTGCTGGGTTCATTGGGTCTGCGCTATGCAAGCTGCTGATTGGCCACGGACATTCCGTTATCAATGTTGATGCACTGACCTACGCGGCGTGTCCGGAATCTTTAATCTCTATCGCGAATCATCCGGCTTATCGGTTTGAGCATGCGGACATATGCGACTTCGGTAGGATGAAGCAGATTCTTGCTGCAGGTTCACCTGACGCGATAGTCCATCTTGCCGCGGAATCTCATGTCGACCGATCCATCGACGATTCGATGGCTGCAATGCAAACCAATATCATGGGTACGCATTCTCTGCTGCAGGCCGCACTTGGCTATTGGCGGGGACTAGAGGGGCCGAAGAAGGAAGCTTTTCGCTTCTTGCATATATCGACCGACGAAGTCTTTGGAACGCTCGGTGCTGAGGGAAAGTTCAGCGAGATCACCGCCTACCAGCCAAACTCGCCCTACTCCGCCAGCAAAGCCGCGTCGGACCACTTGGCCCGCGCTTGGCACCACACTTATGGCTTGCCGACCATAGTTACCAACTGCTCAAACAATTATGGCCCGTGCCAGTTTCCCGAGAAGCTTATCCCTTTAACCATATTGAATGCCGTCGAAGGAAAGCCCTTGCCGGTTTATGGCGCGGGCGAGAACATTAGAGACTGGCTGTTCGTCGATGACCATGTCCGTGCGCTGATATTGGTTTTGGAAAGGGGCAATCCAGGCCAAACGTACAATGTGGGTGGCAATTGCGAACGACGAAATATCGATGTCGTCAAATCGATATGCCGTCTCGTCGATGAGCGTTTGGGAGGCGGGCCGCGGGAAAAGCTAATCCGGTTCGTGACCGATCGCCCAGGACATGACGCAAGATATGCCATCGACGCATCGAAAATCCAGGCTGAACTCGGATGGCAGCCCGACGAAACATTCGAGACCGGACTAGAACGTACGGTCGATTGGTATTTGGCAAACACCCAGTGGGTGGAGGCGGTTCGCGCCCGCGGATATCATGGAGAGCGGCTCGGGCTGCGGCTCCCGGCTCACTGATCGGCCGTCGATATGCATGTGCTTATTTTCGGTAAGGCTGGACAGATAGCTCGCGAACTTGCGAACGTGAGTTGGCCGGCGTTCTGGCGGGTGACCACCGTGGGACGCAACGAGTGTGACTTGATGCGATCTGGAGCAGCCACAAACGCGATTGCGAGCTATCGTCCAGATTTCGTTATTAACGCCGCCGCCTATACCGCAGTCGATAAGGCCGAATCCAACAGATCTGCAGCATTTGCCTTGAACGCCGATGCGCCGCGCGAAATGGCTGTTGCTTCGGCAGCCGCAGGGATTTCTTTGCTCCACGTCTCGACTGATTATGTCTTTGACGGTAAGGCGGAAACGGCTTATCGCGAAACAGATCCATGTGCCCCGCTTTCGGTCTACGGCGCGAGCAAGTTGGCGGGCGAGATTGCAGTTCGCGAACACCTGCCACGTCACTTGATCCTGCGGACCTCCTGGGTGTTTAGCCCCTTTGGCGGGAATTTTGTCCGCACGATGCTGCGCCTAGGATCGGAAAGAGACGAACTCGGTGTCGTAGGAGATCAGGTCGGTGGGCCGACCGCTGCTGCCGATATTGCGCTGGCATTATGCCGAATCGTAACAGAGATGGCATCGGGTAAGGGCGAATACGGCACCTATCATTACTCGGGATTTCCCTTTGTCAGTTGGCATGGGTTCGCCGAAAGGATCTTTCAACAGGCCGGGAAGCTTGGACTTAAAACACCTGATTCAGTTCGAATGATTACAACGGCTCAATATACAACCCCAGCGCCTCGGCCAGGAAACTCGATGCTCAATTGTGGGGCTATCAAGCGTGACTGGGGTATTGAGCAGCCTTCTTGGGAGACAGCGCTGGATCGGTGTATAGAGCAATTGAGTATGCGTTCTGCTGAATAGGATATTGGCATGAAGGGTATTATTTTGGCCGGTGGCGCTGGAACGCGGCTGCATCCGCTGACCTTGGCAATCAGCAAGCAACTGCTGCCTATCTATGACAAGCCAACAATCTATTACCCCTTATCGATACTTATTCTGGCTGGAATTCGCGACTTGCTGGTCATCAGCACGCCGCGTGACCTGCCGATGTTTCGTACATTGCTGGGCGATGGGGAGAAATGGGGCTTGCGGTTCAGCTACGCCGAGCAAGCCGAGCCTCGGGGCTTGGCCGATGCCTTCTTGATTGGACGGGACTTCTGTAACGGCGAGCCGTGCGCATTGATCCTCGGCGATAACCTCTATTATGGGGCTGCCCTGCCTTTCGCACTTGAGGCAGCGGCCGCCCAAAACAAGGGCGCTACCGTCTTCGCTTATCGAGTTAGCGACCCCGAACGATATGGCGTGGTTTCCTTTGATTCCGATGGCTGCGTAACAGCTCTGGAAGAAAAGCCAAAGAGCCCAAAATCGAACTGGGCGGTTACGGGGTTGTATTTCTATGACGGGCAAGTCTGCGATCTTGCCCGTACATTGGCGCCCTCGGCGCGGGGCGAGTTGGAGATCACGGATTTAAACCGCCTCTACCTCGAACAAGGGACCCTTCGCGTTGAACGACTGGGCCGAGGACATGCCTGGCTTGATACAGGTACTCATGAATCGATGCTCGAAGCCGCGGAATTTGTAAGAACGATCGAACATCGCCAGGGTCAGAAGATCGGCTGCCCCGAAGAGGCTGCATTCTCAAAGGGCTTCATCGATGCGGCTCAATTGCGGGTCCTCGCCAAGCAGCTTTTGAAAAGCGGATATGGCGAATATCTCTTGAGGCTGGCCGATAGCCCGGACTGACGTGGGCATCCCAATATCGATTTTGTGCAATTCCGTGATGCCCGAATGCTTCGAGGACACCGTCAACAGCATCCGGCTCAAATTTTAATTATTGTGCCCATTTGTTGCTTACCACCCAAAAGTTAAAGATCACCACCGGTTTGCGCAGGGATATTTCCGACTGCGCGTAACATGTAACATGACCACCGCAAATATCTGCACAGATTGAGCAATCTGGCATCCTTCGCCCGGGGTAGTCCTGATGCACCGAGTACACCGATGCGGACGGCTCTCCTTGTGCTGGGGATGCATCGCAGCGGTACCTCTGCCCTAACCGGTGTTCTGGGACTTTGCGGAGCAACGCTTCCGCGCCATCTCGGCGTCGCATCGCACGAAAGCAATCCTCTCGGCCACTGGGAACCGCAGAAGATCGTGGACATTCACGATCGTTTTCTCAAATCGGCGGGAACAGGATGGGATTCGATACTGAGTTATCCCGATGCGATATTTCGCTCAAAATCAGCGATCGATTGCCGTCATAACCTGTTGAAGGTCGCCAGGGCCGAATATGGGAACTCTTCGCTATTCGTCCTGAAGGATCCTAGAACCTCGAGGCTGATGCGGCTTTGGCGACCGGTGCTTTCCGAAATGGGGGTTGGTCCCCGTGTGGTCATCATCGTTAGAAATCCGCTTGAAATCGCAGATTCGCTCTCGCGCCGAGATGCATGGAGCGAGTATCGCAGCCTGCTGGTCTGGGTGCGATATCTTCTCAGCGCCGAGCGCGAGACCCGAGACATGCCGCGCTGCTTCGTCAATTACGATCAATTGATCAATGATTGGCGGTCGGTCGTAAAGATCCTCTCAAGCGGGCTCGATATCGAGTTGCCCGTACGCAGTCCTGCAACCGATAGCGATGTGGACCGGTTTTTACGCAAAGACCTTAGGCATCATCGGCGCGACCCGCAGGAGTTTCTCGGCCGAAATGACATAGCCGATTGCCTGAAGCGCGCATATCGATGTTTTTCAGCCGCGGCGAATACCGGCAGGATCGATTGCGCCGCACTCGACAATGTCGCCCAGGAGTTGGACGAGGCGGAGGCGACCTTCAAACATATTAGCCGCAGCGCTGACGCGGCTGTTCTGCACACGATTTCGCCGGAGCAAGCATTTACAAGCAAACAGGACGCGCTATTGGCGATTGTCCTTGCCGATTTCGGCCGGGCGAACGATACGGCGGAACACTCCAAACGCAAGCTCGACGAAATCATGCGCTCCCGGTCATGGCGTTTTACCAGGGCATTCCGTGTATTCGGGCGTACCACTGCCGATATTTTCCGCCGAGTTCAGTGCCTATTGGGCGTTGGAAAAACTCTGCCGTCCCGCTAAGGCTGCGTTCGCTACAGACAATCCGGCCGCCGCCAGTACCTCTTCAACAGGACCGATTGCCTTCAACTGCCCGTGCTCTAGCCAAGCGGCGGAGGTGCAGTAATGTCGGATTAAAGCCAGATTGTGCGACGCCAGAACCAAGATTCCGGCCCGCTCGATCAGGGTCTTCAATCTGGCTTCGGCTCGCTGAAAAAAATCCGCATCGCCGGTTTCGATCCATTCGTCCATCAACAGCAGCTCAGGATCGGTCGAAGTTGCAACGGCAAAGGCCAGTCGCGTCAGCATTCCGGCCGAATAGGTACGGATCGGCATATCGAGATAGCCGCCCAGGTCGGTGAATGCGGCAATTTCATCGACCAGGCCGGCAACGCCGCTTCGGGTCAGTCCCAGCAGCATTCCCTGAAGCGTAATATTTTCATAGCCGGTCGCATCGAAATCGAGCCCGAGCGTAAAATCGAAGATCGTCGCCATCCTGCCTGAGGCGCGGACGCGCCCAATCGTCGGCTCATAGACGCCAGACATTGTCCTGAGCAGCGTCGTCTTGCCGGCGCCATTGTGGCCGACCAGGCCCAGCCGATCACCGTGGCCGAGGCGGATCGAAACATCCTTCAATGCCTGGATCGAGATCCGCCCCCCACCGCGTTTGATCCGCCCGCCGGTGCCGATCGAGACCAGGGTTTTTTTGAGCGAACGGCTTCCGCCGGAATAGATCGGAAAATCGACCGTAACGCCGTCGAGCTCAAGGAATGGAGAACGCTTCGTCATACCCAATAGGCCACTCGGCCGCGAAATCGACGAAATATGGGAAAGACGATGACGGTGATCCCCAATGTTATCAGAGACGTGACCTTCCAGAACCCGGCGGGCGGCTCATGCCCCATCAACGGGGAGCGAACGATTTCGATGAAGTAATAGACTGGATTGAAATCGACGATCACGAACCGCTTAACCCCGAGTTGCCCCGGCTGCCAAAGGATCGGCGTGACATAGAACACGACTTGGATCAGGCTATTGATTATCTGAGGAAAATCCCGAAACCGAGCACTCAGCATCCCAAAGAACATGCTGATCCAGAACATGCAGATCGTACCCAGCAGCAACCCGGGTATGGCCAGCACCGCCACCCAGCCCGGCCGCAGTCCCACGATCAGGATGACAACCACATACACCACGAAATTATGCGCCAAAACGATCAGGTTGCGCGCCAAAAGTCGAAAGACGAAGAGCGTAATCGGCAGCCGGGTCTGTTTGATGTAGCGGTTGGCGACGACGAACAGCATCGTACTTTCGGTCGCCGTATTGGCCATCCACAGCCAGGTCAGAAAGCCCAAGGTCAGGAAGGGCATATATTCCTTTTGGGTCGCGCCGAAGATCCGCCCATAGATCGAGGCCAGCAGGAGGACCATGATTCCCATATTGATCGTGACCCAGAAGGGCCCGAGCATCGAGCCGCGATAGCGCTGGCGAATATCCTGCCAGGCCATCGCGGACCACAGTTCCCACCGGCCGAAGGCCTGGCCGATATCGGCAAGCGCATCGCGTGTCGTCGGCGCTCCACCGGTTTCAAACGAAACGCTGCGCGCCGCTGGTCGCATATCGGCCGTGTAAGAGGTCATTTTCATTTTATTTCGTAACCGGCGCGATCTGGGTCTGCTTGTGTGATGTGCGCTTTCTTCTTACAAGGCGCATGAGCGCGCGCCTAGTGCAACGGACGCGGCACCCTACCCAAGCGGCGGCTCCTCTGCCAAAAGTCACATCGATACTCCACAGCGTCTGGCGAGCCCTACCCCGGGATCTGCGCCGCAGTGCGCTCTATACCGCAATCGACGCCATTGCGCCGCGCGCTACGCCGCGCGATCGGCTGAGGTCGGGCCCGGTCATGGTCGGTGGGCAACTTACCACGGCGAGCGGCCTGGGCGAAAGCGCGCGCCTGTGTCTGGACGCATTGCGCGGCCTGGGCTGGGATGCGGGCCACGCCGATATCAGCAATTTGTTTCTTCGTCCCGATCTGCCGGCCGTATTGCCCGGCCCTGCTGCGGCGCCGGGCGAAGGCGGAACGCTGATCCTGCATGTCAACGGCCCCTATATGCGCTATGTCGCGGCCCGTCTCGGCCGCCGCTTTCTCGCCGGCCGCCGCATCATCGGCTATTGGAACTGGGAACTGCCGGTGATGGGACCCGACTGGCGCCGCGGCTTAAGCCAGGTTCACGAGATTTGGGTGCCCAGCCGCTTCAACGCCGACGCCCTGCCTGCCGATGTCGCCGTCCCCGTGCGGATTGTACCCCACCCCGTCCGTATGCAGGGTGCGGCGAGTGCGCGCGATCGTTTCGGCCTGCCTGCCGATGCCTTCGTCGTTCTGACGGCCTTCGATATGGGATCGACCTATGTGCGCAAGAACCCGAGGGCCGCCATAGCCGCCTTCCGTCAGGCATTCGGCGACGACCCGAACTGCCTGATGGTGCTGAAGGTCGGTCATCCGGGCGACGCGAGCTGGGCGATGGCAGACCTGGCCGAGGCGATCGCCGGGATGAGCAATGTGCGCCTGATGCAGGAAACGCTGACCCAGCCCGACATGGCTCTTCTGGTGGCCAGCACCGACGCCGTGCTGTCGCTGCACAGGGCCGAGGGTTTCGGCCTGCTGCTGGCCGAGGCCATGGTGCACCGGGTTCCGGTCGTGGCGACTGGCTGGTCGGGCAATGTCGACTTCATGACGCCCGAAGACAGCGCCCTAGTGGGCTATCGGCTTGTGCCTGTCGACGACCCGCAGGGGACTTACACCGTAGCCGGCGCCCAATGGGCCGACCCGGACAGCGCCGAGGCCGCCGCCTGGCTCCGCCGGCTGCGCGACGACTCCGAATTCCGCCGGGCGCTGGGGCTTCGCGCGCGTGACGCAGTCAGCGAAAAGCTGTCGCTCAACGCCTATCGCCGCGCCATCGGCGATAGCCTGGGCGAGCCGCCGACGAAATCCATCGGGTAAGCGGCCTTAGGGAGCTTTCCGAATCCGATTTTCGTGTATTGTCCGCGCCCTCCCCCATCGCTTATGCGTTGGACCGAAGGATGCCCCCTTGGCGGAACAGGTAGACGCACACGACTTAAAATCGAAAATGACCTTCTAAAAAGTCATAAAATATAGCAATATCAATATATTGTTGAGTCACAGCTACTTACACAACCCTTACACAGTCCTTGCTTTTTGACACAAAAGCGCGTATGCGTACGCGTATGTCGGCAACACACAAAATCCTTGGCGGAGAAGTCAATCTCTACAAGCGCGAGAACTCGCCTCACTGGCAGTGCTCGACATTTCTCGCTGGCAAAAATCGTCGCAAGACCACGAAGACGGACAGCCTCCGGCATGCGGAGGATATCGCGACCGATTGGTATCTTGAGCTGAAGGGCAAAGCTCGCGGCGGCGAGATCAAGGAAGGTAAAACCTTCAAGGTCGCCACCACACAATTCATGCGCGAGATCGAGCTCCTTACCGGCGGTGACCGGTCACCTTTATACGTCCCGTATCACAAGTACCGGCTCGATACGCATCTGCTCCCCTTCTTCGGATCGAAGGTGCTTTCCGAGATCACGCCCGGTCTTGTTCAGGAATATCGAATCCATCGGCAAACTTCCCGACTGGATGCCAAGACCGGCCTTCCCAAGAAACCCGCGCGCAGCACGCTGCATCAGGAGATCGTCACGCTCCGTCAGGTGTTGAAAACAGCCGAACGTCACGGCTGGCTCCCCTTTGTCCCAACCTTGGCCGCCCCCTTCCGGGGGTCCGGCAAAATATCTCACCGGGCCTGGTTCTCCCCAGCCGAATACAAAAGCCTTTTCGAGGCAACGCGCCGCAGGGCGGCGAAGCCGGAAAAGGCTCGCTGGAAATGGTCGTGCGAACAGGTACACGACTACGTTCTGTTTATGGCGAACACCGGGCTCAGGCCTGACGAGGCCGCCCGGCTTGAGTTTCGTGACGTTGATATCGTTGATGACGAGGATAGCGGCGAGAGGATTCTTGAAATCGAAGTGCGCGGCAAGCGCGGCGTCGGTTTCTGCAAAAGCATGCCAGGGGCAGTTTTGCCATTCGAGCGCCTACGCAATCGACTCCGAACGGTCGATGCGGAAGGCAATCTCAGCGAAGGGAGAAGTTCGACCGTAGCCACCATCGGAAAGGGGAAGCGACCTGAACGGGTCGCGGATGGTTCTGAGGCGAACGCCAAATCAGGAAAGAGTCGTATCAAACCCCGTCTGACCGACCGGCTCTTCCCACAAAACCATCGCGAGCTTTTCAATGAGGTTCTCGACGAACTGAATTTGAAGTTTGATCGCGATAAACAACGGCGCACGGCCTATAGCCTGCGGCACACCTATATCTGCATGCGCCTCATGGAAGGCGCCGACATCTNNGGAGATGATCGAAAAATATTACGCGTCGCATCTGAAGAACACGCTCGATGCGTCCGCGATCAATGTCCGCAAGCCAAGATCGAAGAAACTCACGAAGGCCAGCATGGAGCTGGCCGCGCGATAGAGTTTTGTGAATTTTTTCAAGCCACTAAAGCAGCCAAACCCATGGGATTCCCCCATTTTGGCCTTGGCTGGCTGCCCATTGCCCGCTATAGGTTGTGGGGTCAAGCGGGCGTGGCGGAATCGGTAGACGCAACGGACTTGAACAAAACTTGAGTGCTCTCAGGGAAACCCGAGATGCAGAACTGCTCAAACTCGGGGAATCCTTACGCCTGAAGAGGCGCTGGCAATCCCGAGCCAAGCCCCAAGCACGAAGGTGCAAGGGGAAGGTGTAGAGACTAGACGG
>PLTD01000065.1 GCA_003165335.1 Rhodospirillales bacterium
GCAACCAACCTTCTGCGAAGAGCCGTAACCAAGGACTCGCTGCGCGCTAGACGAAAAGTCGCCGCTTGGGATGACGACTTCTTACAAAGCTTGATCGCAAAGTGAGCCCTTCGCCCGATTCCCCTGTAATCGACCACGTAGTTGCCGACGCGCTCGATGACGACCGACCCGTCGCAATCGCCGTCCATGGCAAACTGCACCGTATTTTCACCCACTTCGCGCGCGTCGCGCAGATCGACATCGGAGACGCACGACAGGACGGGCCTAGAAGGACGCGACGCCCACCCGCGCACCCGGGGGGGACGCAAAACAGACCGCGGCGCCGGCAGGCGCCGGCCGTAGCAGCACCCGCGTCAGCGGGTGAACCGCAAGGGGGCGACGCCGTAAGGCCGAGACCGCGTCAGCGGGCTCGGTTAACGAGCACCCGGCGCGCGGCGCAGACGCGCGGGCGCCATCGAATTAAGGATTCGCCCGTGGAGACGCGCACCATCCCGGTCTCAGGCGCCCTCAAGACACTTAATATATATGTCTCCGATAGACTCCCGGATGTTCGGACCGCGGACCGTTCTATACCGTTCGGTCGCGACAACCGGGCGATTGCGCTCAGACCGGCGTCGGAATGCCGACCTCCGCGGCAAGACGTTTCAGATCGGCGATGGCCGTCCGCAGCCATGCCCAGGGAAAGTCTTCATCGTCGGCCTGGGTTTGCCCCATGCACACAATCAGCTCCAGCTTGACGATCACGCTGGGTATGCCCTGCGCGGGGAACGTGAAGAGCGTCTCGGCGAGTTCCGCGCCACGCGTCATCGCCGCTGCCTCCTGCCGGTCCGCACTGTCGAGGCCTACCCGCGCGGCCGCCTCGTTCCACCGTGCCTGCGCAAGTACGAGATCCGCATGTAGCCGGGTCCGCACCTCCTCGGGCTCCCGACTGTCCTTCAGACAGTTGTCGATCTGCGCATGGGATGTCACCCAGACAGCGGTCTTGCCGAGTGCGGTCGGCATCCGCACACGCGGAAAGCCGACGGTGCGGGCCAGTTCGACTTCCAACGCCGCCCATCTGGCCCCCCAAGCCGCCGCTTCGGCGACCGCCCGTTGCCACTCGGTCCAGAGCGGCAGAATGGGATCGGCCACAAACCCTGACGTCGCCGCCACGGAAACCGGGAACAATGGCGTGGCGATTAATTCTCGCCAGCGCCGCGGTGAGAAAGACCGACGTCAGGCCGTAGAAGGTCGATTTGTAACGCAGAAATCCATCAGCCTCCCAGTTGCCATGACTCCAGCCGAGGCTGGCGGTCACCGTGTGAACCGGGGTCGTATGCTGGTAGTCGACGCTAAGCGCCACGAGCGTCGCGGTGATGAAATGATCCGTGACGATTTCCGGCGTATAGGCGACGCTCCAGCGCCAATCGTCGCGGAATTTGCCGGAGAGTTCCACATCGAGGCCGGTCGCGCGGGAATCGCCGATATTGGCGGGTGAGAGCAGTATACCTGAGGGTATGAACGAAATCCGGCCCGTCTCCGATATGATCGCGGTCGTCGTCTGGTGATACAGACTCACGTGCAGGTTGGCATTCAGTGACGGGATCTTGCGATCCCAATCGGCCTGGAAGCTGTTGACCGTTGTAGGTCCGATTGACGGGAGCCCGACGAGCGAGATAGGCAGCCCGGACCGGCTCGTCGTCTCCTGAATGCCGCCGAAATCCTCCATATTCGGCAGCTGGACGCCGCAGCTGGCGATCAGACGAAACGTGTCGAGATCGTCGCTGCGCCAGACCAGGCTGCTGTTGAAACTGGGCTCCTTGAGACTCCTGTCCCAGCTTGAATTTGTGTAGGGCACGCCCGAAATCAGGAACCCGTCTCGTCCGAGTTTCAAATAATCGACGCGCAGCGCATTGGTCGCGGTGAGGCGGGGCGTTATCTTCCACTCCCACATCGCGGTGCGGACCCTGCTGAGCTGCTGCCGATTTAGTGGCGCAGTCGGCATTTCGATTAGCCAGCCGTCGCATGAGTAACTTGACCGAGATCAAGGCCGCCATCATTGCGGGGGCGCACAAATGGCTGGCGGATTGAACACGCCGGGCGATCCGCGCGCCCAATCAACCAAGGAGGCTGTCGATGGATTTCTCCAAGCTTCGCAGCAATATGGTCGAGCATCAGATCGCTGCACGCGGCGTTCGATCGGAAGCGGTTCTCAACGCCATGCGGAAAGTCCCGCGCGAACGCTTTCTGTCCGGTCGGCTCCGGGAGTTCGCCTATGACGACGCCCCGCTGCCCATCGAGGCGCAGCAGACCATCTCTCAGCCCTATATTGTGGCGCTGATGACCGAGGCGCTGGCGCTCGAAGGCGGCGAGACGGTACTTGAGATCGGCACGGGCTCAGGCTATGCGGCCGCCGTGCTGGCCGAGATCGCCGGCGAAGTCTACACCGTCGAGCGGGTCGAACTGCTTGTCGAACAAGCGCGATCAAGGCTGGCCGCGCTCGGATACAAGAACATTCACGTGCGGCATGCCGACGGTACGCTCGGCTGGACCGAGCATGCCCCCTATGACGCCATCATCGTGGCTGCCGGTGGGCCTGAGGTTCCGGACACGTTGAAAAAGCAGCTGAAGGTTGGCGGGCGGCTCGTCATTCCGATCGGCGCCGATCCGCGCGTTCAGGAACTCGTTCGTGTAACGCGAACCTTGGACGACACTTTCACGACCGAAGATATCGCGGATGTCCGCTTCGTTCCTCTGGTTGGTAAGGAGGGCTGGTCTCCGGAAGAGATACCCCAGCCGGTGCGAAGCGGGCAGGAAGGGGCGCGCTTGGCGGACGGCGGATTGGCGGGGGCGATCGCCGAATCTTGTGAGCCTTTCGATTCGATCGAAACAGCCGACTTCGATGCGCTGCTCGACCGGATCGGCGACGCAAAGGTGGTTCTGCTCGGAGAGGCGACGCACGGCACTTCGGAATTCTACCGCATGCGGCAGCGGATTTCGCAGGAATTGATTGCCCGAAAGGGCTTTCGTTTTGTCGCCATCGAAGGCGATTGGCCGGATGTGGCTCGGCTGGATCACTATGTCCGGCACTTCGAGTTTCCGCCGAGCGAATGGACGGCCTTCGCCCGGTTCCCGACCTGGATGTGGCGCAACAACGAGGTGCGCGGGTTCATCGACTGGCTGCGTGACCACAATGCCGACCGACGGCCTCGGCAGCGGACGGCGATCTATGGCCTCGATCTCTATAGCCTCTACACCTCGATCAGTTCCGTGCTGCGATATCTCGATGATGTCGATCCGGATTCCGCCCGTGTTGCGCGCCAACGCTATGCCTGCCTGACTCCCTGGCAGTCCGACCCCGCGGCCTACGGCCATGCCGCGCTGACCGGCGGATTTCGAACCTGCGAGGGCGAGGTCGTCCGTATGCTGGCGGATATCCTGCGCAAGCAAAGCGACTATGCCGCCCATGACGGCGAGCGCTTCCTGGACGCGACTCAGAATGCGCGCCTGGTGACCGACGCCGAGCGTTATTACCGCATCATGTACTATGGGTCGCGCGCATCCTGGAACCTGCGCGACACGCATATGTTCGACACCTTGAAGTCCTTGCTCGCGTTTCATGGCGCTGAGGCCAAGGCCATCGTATGGGCGCATAATTCCCATGTTGGCGACGCCGCCGCGACGGAAATGGCAGCCCGCGGCGAGCATAATATCGGGCGTCTTTGCCGTGAGGAATTCGGCTTAAATGTCTATTCCATCGGCTTTGGAACCGATAGCGGGACGGTCGCGGCGGCATCCGATTGGGACGGGCCGATGGAGGTTAAAACGGTGCGGCCCGCGCTCCATCGCAGCTATGAAAGCCTGTGCCATGAAACGGGCCTTCCGCGTTTCATGTTGCCGCTTCGCCTCCCGGCATCCTCCGCCATCCGCACTGGATTGGAGACACCGCGCCTCGAACGCGCGATCGGCGTGATCTACCGGCCGGAAACAGAACTCGCCAGCCATTATTTCGAGGCAGTGCTGCCGCGCCAGTTCGACGAGTATATCTGGTTCGACAAGACGAGCGCGGTTACACCGCTAGTCACGAAGGCATTGAAAGGGCTGCCGGACACATATCCCTTCGGCGTGTGAGCTTGAGGATTCCAGAAGCGATCGATTACCCGACCTGCCAACCGCGTTCGCGGCAATATTTCCGCCCTGCTTCCATGCCTTGCTCGTAGGTCGAGTATCTTCCCGGCAACTCGACCTTGTTCCCATGAAAATAGATTGTCACCGTTTGCTCGGACGCGTTGTACAGAATATTCACTCTGTCTTCGTAGGTCATGATCCATGTAGCCCATGATCTAAGCGGGGGTTGCCGGCCGGCTTCGCCACGACCTACATATCCATTTCAGGTTCGAGTGCGCGCTCTTTCCGGGGCTCGGGAATCTCAGTCATCGTCACCTCGGTGAGCAACAAGGTGCTTGCGACCGACACCGCGTTTTCGAGGCCAATGCGCACGACCTTGGTCGGGTCGATGATACCGGCTTCGACCAGATCGACATAGTCGCGCCGCGCGGCGTCGAAGCCTTCGTTTCCGGATCCGCCAAGCATCCGCGCGACCACGACGCCGCCGTCGACCGCTGAGTTCTCGGCCAGCTGGCGCGTCGGGGCTTCGAGCGCGCGCTTGAGGATTTGCATTCCAGTCCGCTCATCGCCCTCGCACTTCGCCTCTTCCTTGGCGACCGCATCGACGCAGCGCAGCAGCGCCAATCCGCCACCGGGAACGATGCCTTCGGCAACCGCCGCCTTGGTCGCGCTGATTGCATCGTCGAGCGCTTCCTTCTTGGATTTCATTTCGGCTTCGGAGGGGGCGCCGACCCGGATTACCGCCACGCCGCCGGAAAGCTTGGCCAGNNAGCTTCTCGCGGTCATAATCCGAGGTGGTGTCTTCGATTTGCTTCCGTATCTGGTTGCAGCGGCCCTGGATATCCTCGGCCTTGCCCGCGCCGCTCACGATCGTCGTATCGTCTTTAGTGATGATCATTTTCTTCGCTTTGCCCAGCGAATCGATTGTAACGCTCTCGAGCTTGATGCCCAGCTCCTCNNCTTGCGGCGATCGCCAAAGCCGGGCGCCTTGACCGCCGCGACCTTCAAGCCGCCTCGCAGCTTGTTCACGACCAAGGTGGCCAGCACTTCCCCTTCGACGTCCTCCGCGATGATGACGAGCGGCCGTCCGGACTGTGCGATCGTCTCAAGCAGCGGCAGCATCGGCTGAAGGCTCGACAGCTTCTTTTCGTGAATCAGGATGTAGGGATCCTCGAGATCGGCGATCATTTTCTCGGCGTCCGTGACGAAATAGGGAGAGATGTAACCGTGATCGAACTGCATACCCTCCACGACTTCGAGAGCGGTTTCGGTGGTTTTCGATTCCTCGACCGTGATCACCCCTTCGCCACCGACCTTTTCCATCGCCTGGGCGACAAGATCACCGATGGCCGCGTCGTTATGCGCCGAGATCGTCGCCACCTGCGCCTTTTCCTTCGCCGTCTTCACGGGCCGGGATAATGCCCGCAAGGCTTCGATCGCGATCTTCGACGCGCGGTCGAGGCCGCGCTTGAGATCGATCGCACTGGCGCCGGCGGCCACGTTACGCAACCCATCGGCGAAAATCGCGTGCGCCAGTATGGTCGATGTACTGGTTCCGTCGCCGACATTGTCCCCAGTCTTCTCCGCGGCTTGCCGCAGCATTTGCGCGCCCAGATTTTCCTCGGGATCCTTGAGGTTGAATTCCTTGGCGATGGTCACTCCGTCATTGCAAACGAGAGGCGTTCCCCAGCTCTTTTGAATCAGCACCGACTTCGACTTCGGTCCCAAGGTGACCCTGATGGCGTCGCAAAGCTGAGTGGCGCCCCGCAGAATCTTCTCGCGGGCCGCGGCCCGGAACATCACTTGCTTGTGAGCCATGGGATGGTCTCCTTACTTCGATGCAGATTGTTGGGAGACTGCCCGAACCGGTGCGCGTGGGCCTTGATTTGGCGCAATTCGGGGAAAGCATTCGTCGCCGTGCGGTCTTGATATCGATCAAAGCGTTGTGGCCGGCAAAGCATAAGGTGAGGTGGTTAGAAGGAGACGCGCATGCCCCTGCAGTCCCAAATTACTTTTCGTAACCTCGATAGTTCGGAATCCGTGAAAGAGCAGATCACCCGGCGCGCGGTGGAACTCGAGCAGTTCTGCGATTAGATCGTGGACTGCAAGGTAGTGATCGAAGCCAGCAGCCGTCACCGTCGCGGGCGGCTGTACCATGTGGCGATCACAGGCGATGCAGGGTGATTTCCGGAGGACAATTGAAGCGCACCGGAACGATACTGGATCCGGCACCGACGGAGGTGTAGCCGATCATATTGTGATATCGCCATGCGCCGGCTCCGAAGCTTCGCGGCAACACCGAATCGAGCGTGACGGGAATGGAGCCCGGCAGGCAGATCTGCCCGCCGTGCGTGTGGCCGCTGAGCATCAGATTGAAGTCGGCGTGGGCGGCCTGACGATAGATTTCCGGTGTATGCGACAAAAGGATGGAGAATTCGCCATCTGGAATCTCCGATCCTGCCTTTTCGATGTTGTCGACCCGGAAATAGTGAGCGTCGTCGATTCCGGCTAAATAGATCCGCTGACCCCCGCGTTCAATCACGTCGCACTCATTGATCAGCATCCTTATTCCCATGGCCTCCAGCCCGGGAATCATCCGGATGGTATCGTGGTTGCCGAGCACGCCATAAATGGGTGCCTTTAGATGAGCGCGCACGTGCGCCATGCCGTCCAGAGTTGCTTGGAAAGGTCCAAAAGTCTTGCCGCGATAGTCGCCGGTCAGAGCGCAAAGGTCATACTGCAGATCGCCCACCAGCTCGGTCAGGCGCCGCATGGCATCTGCATTCATGTCCACCTGCATATCGCTGATGTGGAGAATGGTGAAACCGTCGAATGCCGGCGGCAACGCCGCGAACCTGAGGTCGTTGTGTCTAACGAGGATATTTGCCGCGTTCCGACGCCCGCGCCAGTAGAACCCGGTCAGCTTTAAAATGTATCGAATGATCGAATGGACGGAATAGAAGTTTTCGATGCTAAAGAAGTTGAGGCTCTGGCCGAAGATTTGCGCCTCATGGTCAGTCTCAATTCCCATTCGTTGTCTTGCATGGAGCCGTCCCGCATGCGGACATTCCAGTTCTAATGATGCGTTAAAGGCAGGTCGAGCATCGCGCGATCGGACAGCCAAAGAGCGGCAGGCGGGAGGTCCTCGCCTTTCTTGAGGGCGGCCTCCTGGACAGCATCGGATCGCCGAACCGGAACTAAAAGATTGTCTCTAGTTCGTGACCGAACCTTGAATTCCGGTCAAGTTGGCACCAGAGCATCCTTGCACGACTGGGCATAGAGGCGCTCGACGTCCTCGCGCCGGCATAGCTCGTTTCCCAAGCGCAACAGCGCTGCCGATGCAGTCGCCGTTCCGAATTGCATGCTCTCATCGAGCGACCATCCCCGCGCCAGGGCGAGCACGATACCAGCGACCATAGCGTCACCGGCGCCTATTGTGCTTTGCACCGGCACCGGAATTGCCGGAAAGTTCTGCACGCGATCATCGGTGACCAAGAGCGCTCCATTCGCGCCCAGCGAGACGACGACGATCTCCGCCCGCCTTTTCCGAACCAAGGACGCGGCGGCGTCGACCTGATCTGCGTCGCCCGGCAGGCTTTTGCCCGCCAGGGCTTCCAACTCGCGCCGACTTGATTTGAGAAGATAGACTCCGCCGCGTTCGATCCCGCCACGAAGGGCATCTCCCGAAGTATCGAGCACCATTCTCGCTCCAAGTTCCTTGGCGACCTCGGCTACGCGCCCGTAGAAGTCGGTCGGGGCGCCGGCCGGCAGGCTACCGCTCGCCACGAGGTAGCCCGGTTTCGGGGCAAGGATGCGTAACGTATCGAGGCAGTTGCTAAGTTCCGCATCAGACAGAACGGGCCCCGGCATAACGAACCGGTATTGTCGGCCTGTCGCTGTCTCGTCCACCGCCAGACTTTCACGCGTCCGTCCGGCGATTGGGATGACACGTGTGGAGACACCTTCTTCGGTTAGCAGATCACTGAGTGTCTTTCCGGTTGGGCCGCCTGCGGCGAACATCGCCAGAGCTTCGCCGCCAAGAAAGTGGATGGCGCGGGCGACATTGATTCCACCGCCGCCCGGATCATATCGCGGTTCTGTGCAACGGAGCTTATCCGTCGGCGCCACCCGCTCCGTGGCAGTGGTGACATCTAAAGCGGGGTTGGGCGTGAACGTGACGATCGCGCTCGCCGGCCCTGCAATATTTGATCTCATCGTGAAGGAACCTTGTTCATTCGAGCGTGCCCGGGCTTTTGCCTCCAGCTTTTCGGGTCAGAGTGTCGAATATCGGAAGGATTGCCTTGCGATGGATCAAAGACGGTGGCGATGACCGTGTATTTGGATGTGGCTCGATGAGAAAGGCCGCCCGATGATTTTATTTCCCTTATTTGGCCAGAAGGCTGGGTTTGACCTGCATCAAGGCGAATGTTGGGACTTTTGAGTTTACTTGCCGGATGGAAGCTCTCATCCGCCGGAGGTTGCCGCAATGACCGTTCGAAATATCCTGGTACCCATCTGTCCGCATGTCGCATTCGATGCCCAACTTGATGCCGCGCTCAACATTGCTCGGCGGGTCGAGGGTCATATCAACGCCATTTTCATCCGGCCGGACCCGCGCGACGTGCTCGCGGAGGAGCCAATGCTGGCGTTGGTAGCGGGAGGAAATCCTGAATCACTTGAGCAGCAAGGCAGAATGGCCGAAGCAGCGGCTAAGGCCAAATTCAACGCATGGCGATCGGAACACGAACTGGCGTCGGACATGGTCGATCAATCGTTGCGCACGCCCTTCGCGCGCTGGTCCGAACGGATCGGCCCGATCGAGCCGACGGTCGTCCGGTGCTGCCGTCTCAGCGATCTGATAGTTCTCAATCGTCCCGATTCAAATCTGCCGGTAACACAGAGAGCATTCGACGCGGCCGTGTTTGAGTCCGGCCGACCCGTTCTAATGGTGCCGCAGAAGGTTCCGGACGATGTGCTCCGCCATGTATTGGTCGCGTGGAATGGAAGCCGTGAGGCGGCGCGGGCAATCGCCGGGGCGATGACCTTGCTGCACAAAGCGGAGGAGGTTTCGATCTTCATGACCGGGCAGAGCGGGGGCATGCCGCCAGAGGATCTGGATCTTGCCGCGTTTCTGACCTGGCATGGAATCCTGGCACGGCACTATTACGCCGAGCCGGATGAGCGCCCGGTTGGCGGCGCATTGCTGAGAGTGGCGAAGAAGTGCGGTGCGACAATGCTTGTCATGGGAGCCTATACCCATAGCCGCCTACGTCAGAACCTCCTCGGGGGTGTTACGAGTCATGTGCTGGAACACGCGACGCTGCCCGTGCTCATGATGCATTAGCTCAGGTTGGGGCGGGCGGATTCTTGCCGCGCACCGCCGCCATCAGAGATCCCCGCAGTTTGACCGGGGCCGAATGAGGATCAGGCCAATCGTTGGGGCAAATCAATGCCGCAGCGCAGCCTGCTCGTGACTATGCAGCAATTGCTCAACGATGAGGTTCAGGCCATGGCCGTGACAGTCGCTATCAACGGGTTCGGGCGCGTCGGGCGTCTCATTTTGCGCGCCATCGCCGAGAGCGGGCGCGAGGACGTGACGCCGGTCACGATCAACGATCTCGGCAGCGTCGAAGCCAATGCGCATCTGTTGCGCTATGACACGGTGCATGGCCGCTTCCCGGGCGAAGTCGAGGTCAATGGTGACAGCATAACCGTGCGCTTCCAGGGCCGCGGTTGGGGTCCGATCAAAGTGACGGCAGAAAAGGATCCGACCAAGCTGCCCTATCAGGGCGTCGATGTTGCCATGGAATGCACCGGTCATTTTACCAAGCGTGAGCAAGCCGCGCAGCTGTTGCGGGCAGGCGCCCGCAAGGTTCTGGTGTCAGCCCCCGCCGATGGCGCCGATGCAACGATCGTCTATGGCGTCAACCACGAAACGCTGACCCGCGATTCAACAATCGTATCTAACGCGTCCTGCACCACCAACTGCCTGGCGCCGGTGGTGAAGGTGCTGCACGACAATTTCCGCATCGTCCGCGGCTATATGGTGACGATCCACTCCTACACCGGCGATCAGCACACGATCGACACGCTGCATAAGGATCTGCACCGCGCCCGCGCCGCGGCGGCCAACATCATCCCGACCAGCACCGGCGCGGCCAAATCCGTGGGCCTCGTGCTGCCGGAGTTGAAAGGCAAGCTGGACGGGACGGCCATCCGGGTGCCGACGCCGAACGTCTCGTTGATTTCGCTCGACGTGGTGCTGGAGCGTCAGACGACCAAGGAGGAGATCAACGCGGCGATGAAGGCGGCCAGTGACGGCGCGCTCAAAGGCATACTCGATTACAACACCGCGCCCCTGGTCAGTTCCGACTTCAATCACAGTCCGGCCTCGGCGACGTTCGACGCCTCGCAGACGACGGTGGTGGACGGCGAACTGTATCGCGTCATGGCGTGGTACGACAATGAGTGGGGCTTCTCCAACCGCATGCTGGACACCGCCGCCCTGATGGGCCGGCTGTGACGCCGGCACCGTTCCATACGCTCGACGGGGTTGCGGTCGCGGGCAAGCGTGTGCTCGTCCGCGCCGACCTCAACGTCCCCATGCATGACGGCAAGATCACCGATATGACTCGCATTGAGCGGTTGTCGCCGACCATCCGCGAATTGTCCGAGAAAGGCGCGCGGGTGATCGTGCTCAGCCATTTTGATCGGCCGAAAGGCAAGCGCGTATCCTCGATGTCGCTGGCGCCGATGGCGGCGGCGCTGGGAGAAGTGCTCCACCGCCGCGTGCGTTTTGCCGAGGATTGCATCGGGCCGCCAGCGGAGCAGGTCGTCGCGTCGCTTGCCGACGGCGACATAGCGGTGCTGGAAAACACACGCTTCTATCGCGGCGAAGAAGAAAACGATCCCGCCTTCGCGCGGCGCCTTGCGGCGTCGGGCGATATCTATGTCAACGACGCGTTCTCGGTGTCCCACCGCGCCCACGCCAGCACCGAAGGGATCGCCCATCTGCTGCCGAGCTATGCCGGGCGGTTGATGCAGGCCGAGCTGAAGGCGTTGGGCGCGGCGCTGGCCACGCCGCGTCATCCCGTGGCCGCAATCGTCGGCGGGGTCAAGATATCAACCAAGCTCGATCTCCTCGGTAATCTCGTCGACCGCGTCGATGTGCTGGCGATCGGCGGTGCGATGGCCAACACCTTCCTCGCCGCGCAAGGCAAATCGGTCGGCCGCTCCGTGCAGGAGACCGAATTGCACACCAGCGCACTCGAAATTCTGAAGAAAGCCGCGGCGGTCGGCTGCACCGTCATTCTGCCGCTCGACGCCGTCACGGCGCTGGAACTGAAGGAGGGGGTGCGGACGCGCATCGTCGCCATCGATGCGGTTCCGTCGGACGAAATGATCTTGGATATCGGCCCGCGCACCCTCGCGGCGCTGGAGGTCCGGCTCGCAACGCTGAAGACGCTGGTGTGGAATGGTCCGCTCGGCGCCTTCGAAACGCCACCGTTCGACGCCGGCACTACCGCGTTCGCACGAGCGGTGGCAGCGGCGACCCAGGCCGGCGCGCTGCATAGCGTGGCCGGCGGCGGTGACACCGTTTCCGCGCTGCGCCATGCCGGCGTGCTCGAGCAATTCAGTTACGTCTCGACCGCCGGCGGTGCGTTCTTGGAATGGCTGGAAGGCAAGACGCTGCCAGGGGTCGCGGCGCTCGGCGCTTGATCGCGGCGGGAACGAAGCGGTCCACCGGCGCGGTGGAGATAGACGAGCGAGGTGCAAGGTGACCGACATTTCCATTTCCGGGATCAAGGCGCTCGAGATCCTCGACAGCCGCGGCAACCCGACGATCGCGGTTTCGGTCCATCTCGAATCGGGGTTCATGGGGTCAGCCTCGGTGCCGTCGGGCGCGTCGACCGGCGAGAACGAGGCGGTCGAATTGCGGGACGGCGATCCCGCCCGATATGGCGGTAAAGGCGTTCGTAAAGCCGTAGCCCATGTCGAAGGCGAGATCGCTGCGAACCTCAAGGGATTCGATGCAAGCCGGCAAGCCGATCTCGATCGGCGGCTGATCGAGCTGGACGGTACACCCAACAAGGCGCGCCTCGGCGCCAACGCGATCCTCGGCGTCTCGATGGCCGCCGCCAGGGCGGCAGCCCAGGCAACAGGCCGTCCGCTTTATGCCTATCTCGCCCAGGGCCCGGTCGGGCGGCTGCCGATACCGATGATGAATGTGCTAAACGGCGGCAAGCATGCCGACAGCGCGCTCGACTTCCAGGAATTCATGATCGTGCCCCGCGGCGCGTCGACCTTTGCCGAGGCGCTACGATATGGCGCTGAGACCTTCCACGCGCTGAAGTCGATTCTGAAGACGCGTGGATATGCAACCTCGGTCGGCGACGAAGGCGGGTTCGCGCCCGACCTGCAAGGCGAGGAGGAAGCGTGCGCCCTGATTGTCGAAGCCATTTCGCTCGCCGGCTTCACTCCCGGGCGCGATGTCGCCATCGCACTCGACCCGGCCGCCACCTCATTCGCGGCGGAAGGGGGCTACAACCTTTCGAGATCGGGGCAGGGCCGGCGCACGACGGACCAGATGATCGGGCAATACCGGGAATGGGTGCAAAAATACCCCATCGTCTCGATCGAGGACGGGCTGGGGGAGGAGGATTGGGACGGCTTCACCAAGATGACAGCCGAACTTGGGGACTGCATTCAGATCGTCGGCGACGACCTCTACGTGACGAATACGCGCTATATCAGGCGCGGAATCGCGACGCACGCGACCAATGCCGTGCTGATCAAGCTCAATCAGATCGGTACGGTGACGGAGACCATTGAGGCGGTCTCCCTCTGCCGCGACGCGGGCTGGGGATTCGTCATCTCGCATCGTTCCGGCGAAACGGACGATGCGTTTATCGCAGATTTCGCGGTGGCCATGGGAGCCGCGCAGATCAAGGCCGGATCGGCTTCCCGGGGCGAGCGTCTCGCCAAATACAACCGGCTTATAGAAATCGAGCGCGAACTGGCACCCAAAGCCTGGTTTTCCCCGCAATTCTAAGCCTGTCGGCGCCGTTCGATCGTTTCCGAAATGCGCGATCCTGTCAATTCATGCTGGAGCGGGGTAGTGTCTCAGTTTGAAATCTGCGCGGCTTGGCGCCCTATCGCATCCTTCGCCTGGTTCCCATATCATGCTTACCGGGAAGCATCGGTTCGGGGACTACCATGATAACGATTGAAGACCTTATCGCGGATTACGAGCAGGTGAGAAGTTACCTTGTGGATCAAATCGCTGCATTGGACGGTGGAAGCAGGATTAGGCCCGCTGGAGCTACCGATGCTGAAGCGACAATCGCGACGGCTGCTTGGGTTACTAAATTGCGCAAGTTCGCGGCTGAATATGACGCGATAATCGCCGACCTGCGGGGGCAACTCGCCAATGCCTAAAGGCCCCCAAGGACAGAAGCGCCCCGCCGACGTGATCGGCAACGCCGTGATGGTGATGAAGATCGCTACGGGAGAGATTGAGGATACCGTGCCCGATGACGGCAAGGACCCCGCCGCTAAAGCGCTTGGCAAGAAGGGCGGCGCGGCGCGCGCTGCCAGTATGACCCCAGAGCGCAGGGCGGAGATTGCTAAGAAAGCAGCCGCCAGCCGCTGGCGCAAGGAATAGTGCACCAGCGGCGTTAACATGCTATGTAAATAGCCGAGCAAGCTTGGCGGAGGCAGTAGGATTCGAACCCACGGGGGAGCTTGTCACGGCGGACCCCTTCGGTTTTAAAGACCGCTGCAATAGACCACTCTGCCATGCCTCCCTTAACCGGGACGCCTACCAAGGCCCGTTCCTCTCGCCCCTCTCAAAGGATCGAGGAACGGGCCTTTTTGTTATTGCCCCGCGCGCCGGCAGGCTCGGACGGCGAGGCTAAAGCTCTTCTACGCATGATGTCTCCTTGTCTGTTCGATTCCTTATGCTCTCTATTGGGTTCTGCGTCAAACCATAAAGAACTAAAAACAAGTAGGAGTCACTAGCTGTATTGCATTAACCACCGTTAATGTGCATTATCTGCGGAACGGAGGTGTGCATTATGACAGAGACAACGACAAATAAGGGGCAGCGGGATCGCAGTCCGGCTTATCCCGCTATTCCGCTTGGCGCCGCCATTGAGCGTCTTACAACGTTCGAAGCGCATTTTAAGCGCTCACCCGCGCGCGTCGATAAGGCGGGATCGGCATGGGGAATAAGCCAGAGTGGCGACATCCTTGCCGCACTCAAGTCGTTTGGTTTGATTGATTATCAGGGGGCAAATGCAACTCGCGAAGTCATAATCACAGAAGAAGGTCGGACCTATCTTCGAGCCCAACAGGAGGCGATCAAGCGCGAGATCATCCAGCGCGTGGCTCTCAGGCCGAAAATGATCGCGATGATGTGGGCAGAATGGGGTCCGGATCGGCCAAGGGACGATGCCTGCATAGACACGCTTGTTTTTAAGCACAAGTTTAGTGCGCGCGGCGCACCTATCTTCTTAAGGGTTTATGACGCTACTATTGGCTATGCACGCCTCACGGATTCCAGTAAAGTTGAACGGGACGAGGACGGTTCTGACGCTGGGAGTGGTGATGATGATGACACACCGCCCCCGCCACCGCCCCCGCCTGCATCGGTAGCTGGCAAGGTGAAAATTATGGAAGCGGAACGCGTCGTGTTTACGGAAGAGGGTCAACCAAATCAGTATTTAAAGCTTATCGCTAGCGGCGACTTCGACGCCACTCTACTGGAGGCATTGGAGGATTTCGTTAAGCGTCAACGCAAGCGGCTGGGCATCTCGGAACCGACCACAGCCAAACCAAATTAATATTTTAAAGTGAATAATTATGCTTGACGTTAAGCAATAAGGATCATATTTTGGGGGCATGAACAAGCTCCCACTCGCCAAGCGCGTCCTGATCCTCAACATGCTAGTTGAGGGATCATCCATGCGGTCGATCTCCCGCGTTGCCGATGTGTCGATCAACACCGTAACCAAGCTGCTGGTCGATGCCGGGGAAGCCTGCGCGAAGTACCATCACGAGAACGTGCGCGGCGTTCGCGCCAGCCGCGTCCAGTGTGATGAAATCTGGTCGTTCTGCTACGCCAAGGAAAAGAACGTCGCGACTGCCAAGGCCACCCCGAACGGCGCTGGCGATGTCTGGACCTGGACCGCCTTGGATGCCGACAGCAAGCTCATGGTTTCCTATTTCGTCGGCGACCGTAGCGGCCAGTCAGCCATCGCGCTCATGGACGATCTGCGGTCGCGGATTGAGAACCGCGTCCAACTGACGACAGACGGTCACCGCGCCTATCTGGACGCGGTTGAGGGTGCGTTCGGCGGCGATGTCGATTACGCCCAGCTCGTGAAGCTCTACGGCGCGGCCCCGGAGTCCTCCAAAGGTCGCTACAGCCCCGCTGACTGCATCGGTGCTCGCAAGGATGCCATCGAAGGCAACCCCGACATGAAGCACGTCAGCACGTCCTATGTGGAGCGGCAGAACCTGAATATGCGGATGGGTATGCGCCGGTTTACCCGTCTGACGAACGCGTTCAGCAAGAAGTTCGAGAACCACTTCCACATGATCGCGCTATACACGCTGTTCTATAATTTCGTTCGCATTCACAAGACTGTGAAGATGTCCCCGGCGATGGCAGCGGGTATTGAAAGCCGCTTGTGGAGCATGGAGGATATTGCGATGTTGATCGATGCGCCGGCCCCGGCAAAGCGCGGACCTTACAAAAAACGTTCCTGACGGATCACACAATTTAGGGGTATGGAACATTTTGGTGTTGACATTCGTTAACGCCGCAACAACTATTGGGGACGGCAATGGCTAGGCCACGCCACCCCAACAAGGAGGTTGAGGCGGCAGTACAATATGCTGAATCTCAAGGCTGGACGCTACGCAAAATGGCTCATTGGGGTCGTTTATTCTGCGCCCATGCCGACAGAGATGGCTGCCAGGTGGGCGTTAACGGCACGCCAAGGGACACTGATGTACATGCTCGACAAATCGCTCGCGCTGTTGATCGCTGTCCCCATAGAGGAAAGGAGGCCGACGATGAAAACTTATGAGTTTAGTATTATCGCTTCGGGTCTAGACCCGAGTGCTGACGATTTCGAGGCCCGCTTTTACGACGCAGGCTGCGATGACGCTACGGTGTCGTTCCAAAAAGGTCATATTATTGTCGATTTCGCGAGAGAGGCCGCTTCGATTGATGTGGCTATTATGTCGGCAATCGATGCAGTCAGAACGACCGGAGCCACAGTTGACAGGGTGGAACCGGATCCGCTCGTCAGCCTCGCTGAAATCGCAACGCGCACGGGGTTAAGCCGGGCGGCGATGACCCAATATTCTAAGGGACAACGTGGAACCTCTTTTCCCGCACCCGTCGCAAGGATCACATCTAATAGCCCCCTTTGGGATTGGGCAGTTGTTGCTCGGTGGCTATTTAGCCAGAAGAAAATCAGCCGCGAAGAAGCCATACAGGCTGAAGCTGTCACAGAGGCAAACGAAGCCTTGGCGGCGGGTGAGGTGCACATTGCACATAGGCTAAAACAACGCCTGCTGGTCTGTGAGTCCACTTTCTAAATTAAACCCCGCTTCGGCGGGGTTTTCTTTATCCCGCTCGCTCCGGTTCCACGGTTCGGATATGGTCGGGACGGACCAACGAAAAGGCAGCCGTCAGAATGATGCGACGTAAACAAATCGCCCTCACGCTTGCGCTGGTGCTGGCAACCCCGACGGCGGCGAACGCCAAGCCGGGCGACCCCACGGTACAGTCTCTGCTTCAAGAGTGTTCGGCAGAAGAGGGATCGACGGATTGGTTCAAGTGTGTCGGCTATATCGCGGGTGTTAGCGATATAATGGGCATAAACGGGAAATTGAGCGCCACGTTCGGCAAAGACACCTACATCAAAATGTCTGTCATTTCGATGTGCTGGGATGGGGAAGTTCCGACTTACGGAGCCAAGTTGCAGGCATTCAAGAACTGGGCACAGAACCACCCGGAAGAATGGAGCGAGCTAAGTTTCGTTGGCGTGACACATGCGATGCGCGAAACATGGCCCTGCAAATACTAACCTGCCGTCAGATTTCAAACTGAGACACTACCTGGAGCGGCGGCAATGCTTCTTGAGAATAAAGTCGTAGTCGTCACCGGCGCCGGAAGCGGCATAGGCGAGGCGATCGCTCACAAATTCGCGCGTGAAGGCGCGCGCCCTAGTGGATATGGCGCTGCGGCGCTTCGCCCGGATCGATGTGCTGGTCAGCAATGCCGGCATCTTTATCGCCAATGCCGAAACCGACGCCTACCGGATCGAGGATTTCGACCGGACGATCAGGAGCAATGTCCGCGCCGCCTTCCTGATGACCAAATTCGCGTTGCCGCATCTGCGTAAGACGCGCGGCAACATCATTTACACAGGCTCTGAGGCCGGACTCAACGGTTCGCCGATGTTCACGCCCTATGGCGGCTCGAAGGGTTTCCTTCACGCGTTCATGAAGGGCGTCGCCCTGGAGCAGGCACCGTACGGCGTTCGCGCCAATTGCGTCTGTCCGGGTCCGATCGACACAGCCTGGACGCGCGGCAACGACAGCCCGATTCCGCCCGAAGCCCAGGCGACGATCGACGAGATGGTTCCCCTGGGCCGCCGCGGAACGCCCGAGGAGATGGCGAACATCTTTGCCTTTCTGGCATCCAACCAGGCGAGTTATGTCACCGGCGCGCTGTGGCTGGCCGATGGCGGCGTCACGCCGGCCAAGGCCAGCGCCGGCGACAGGGTGCCCGAAGAGCTGCGTGGTGCTCCACCGGGGGTACTGGATCTGCGTCATTCGCATGACGGGCTGCGCGACAAGGAGGTGTATCGGGCGCCGGGATGAGCCGTATGCGAAATGTGGCTTGAGACAGATCAATGCGGCCGGCCAGCAATGGTCGAAACTCTGATCGATTGGACAAAGGCAATTCCATGAAGCACCTCATCATCGTTGCGCATCCGTCCGAAGACAGCTTCACAATGGGGCTGACGCGCGCCTACGAGGCTGAGTTGGAAAAGCTCGGGCATAGCCGCCGGACATACGATCTATACCGCATGGGGTTCAATCCGGTTCTAGCCGCGCACGAGCTTGCCCTGGTCGATGCCCGGCATCCGGCTGACGCCGACGTCGCCCAGGCCCAAGGCGACATTCGCGCCGCCGATGTCTTGACCGTCATCTACCCGATCTGGTGGATGGCGATGCCAGCAATCATGAAAGGCTATATCGACCGGGTGTTCGCGCGCGACTTTGCCTACGAATCCCGGGACGGCGCCGTGCATGGGCTGCTGTCCGGAAAGAAAGCGGTGATAATCACCGTCTCAGGAGCGCCGCTGTCCGTCCTGATCGGGAACGGCCGTTGGGATGCCGCGCAGGTTCTGCAGGACACCCACATCTTCCGTTCGACCGGGTTCGAGCTGCTCGAGCATCTGCATTTCGACCAGGTCGCGCCCCCGCTCCCCGATGATGTCGCCGAACAGGACATGGCCCGCGTCCGGTCCTGCGTCCGGCAACATTTTTCCGCGGGCTAGAGCAATCGTGCTGGATCCTCGGTCTCAAGGTTGGCCCACTTTCAAGACTGCGGAAGCGCGGCGATGATCGCCAAGCCAAGCGATATGACGCCGGGCGTCGATCTGACATATGAAAAAGGCGCCGGCCCGGTCCGGGTCCGGCGCCCGACCTATGCCGACCTGCTGGCACCCTGCAATCGGGCCTGCCCGGCCGGAGAGGAAATCCAGGCTTGGCTTGCTAAGGACTATGCCTATAACGAGCTGCGCTATCGGGCGCTGGCGACGATGCGCCCGGACGAGGCCGAGGGTCTGCTGCGCCAGGCGCAGGCCGAGGTCATCGAGAAATATCGCACCTATGAGGAACTCTCGACCCTCGATCTCGGACCGAACGCGGCCCAACTGACGGCTGCGGTCGCCGAGACTTGAAAGGCTCGTAACCGTGATGCGCAGTTATATCCAGGGTGTCGCTCCATGAGAGGCCGCTACCTGTTTGCTACGCTGAAGAACCGCCTGGACCCCCGGGAAACTGTCGATTTGACGCTTAAGGTTCGAGATCTAGTGCAGGCTGGGCACGACCGCTTGGTGGGAATATGTCCGTCGGCTGCCGCCATGGCTTGGACCAGTGCGTGCAAAGGCGAGCTCGCCATCGCGGCGCAAACCTGCGGCTGGACAGCTTCCTACTCTCTCACGGGGGAGCTTTCGGTAAGGGATCTCAAGGTGTTTTCGATTGCATACTGCATAGTGGGTCATTCGGAGCGTCGCCTCTATCTCGGCGAAACCGAGGAAATAATAAGCCGTAGATTATCCGCGCTTCTGTCGGCGTCAATTACCCCAATTCTCTGCGTGGGAGAAACGCTTGAGCAAAGGCAAAGCAAATCTACTGTCGATGTTGTAAGAGGTCAGCTTTGTTCTCTCCTTGCGGCGTTCAAAATGAGCGCAATGGAGCCGCATCCCTCCAGAACAATAGTGGCATATGAACCGATGTGGGCGATCAGTACCGCCGCCTCAAATCTTACTTTGAAGCCAGAGGACGCTGTTGCGACTCACGGTGCCGTACGCAGGCTACTCGATGAAATTTTTGGATCAGGTTTTGGGCAGGCGACATCCATTATATTTGGCGGCAGTTTAAATTCCGCAAATGCCAAG
>PLTD01000099.1 GCA_003165335.1 Rhodospirillales bacterium
ACGCGGATCTTCGCCGTCAGCAACACCCAATCCCGAAACGTCGACCGAAAGCCGTGCGCCGTAAGGTCGCTGCGCCCCATTCGGCGCATTAACATCAGAAGCGCCATATTCGACAGCGGCTTGGCTGGCCCGCTGCCAGGGAAGAGGAAATCCCCCGGCCGCGCAGAGGCCGCGCCCTTTCGAGTATGGCTATCACGGCGTCATTGAGCGGAATACCATGCTCCCGGCCGCTTTTCATACGATACCCGGGAACGACCCATAGTTTCGCGGTCTCGTCTATTTCTTCCCAACGAGCCCCTATCACTTCGCCAGTGCGCGCCGCAGTAAGGATCAGAAACTCCAACGCCAAAGCTGCCGAGCCGCCTTGCAGCCGCAACCCGGACATGAAAACACCGATGTGGTCGTATCCTAGCGCCGCATGGTGCTCCACTTTAGCAACCTTGACCGGCCGAACTAGGAGATGGTCGAGGTGTCCCCTCCATCGCGCTTGGTTCTCCCCGGTCCGATATCCGCGCACTGTCGCCCAATCAAGAATTGTCTCGATCCGACCGCGGAGCCGGCTCGCTGTTTCAGTTTTAGTTCTCCAAATCGGCTCGAATAGCTTCAAAATAAGATCAGTATTGACCGCCGCGACCGAGGTTTTACCAATCGTGGGATAGGCGTAAGCCCAGAGGGACTGCCCCCATTGCCACCGGTGCTTCTCGTTCCGCCAGCCAGCTTCATGTGCCGCAATATAGGCCACCCCGCATTCCTCGAACGTGACCTCTTTCACAGCTTCCAGAGACCGGCGCGCCTTATCTGCCTTGCGTGCTTCGATAGGATCGACACCGGTTTGTATCAGCCGCCGCGCTTCGTGCGCGGCATCCCGCGCCTCAGCCAACTTTATGGTGTGAGCGCTGCCCAATCCGAGATAGCGTTACCGCTTGCCGAATCGATAATGAAAGATCCAACTTTTTTTGTCGCTATCGCCGACCTGGAGCCAAAGTCCGGTGCCGTCGCCGTGCATGCCTGGCTTCGCGTTCTTGACGGTCGTAGCGGTGAGCTTGTTAGACGGCACGAAACGCGCCTCCACCACGGATTTCTACCCACACATAGTACGCGGTTTGTACCGATTCAAGGAGAACGGCGGCGAAGGTGAAAACAGAACTTTCTGATGGATAATCAATGGGTTCGCGCACGGTGGCGACCATGGGCGAACCTGGATTTGGTGGAGGGGGGAGGATTCGAACCTCCGTACTCATAAGAGGGCAGATTTACAGTCTGCTGCCTTTAACCACTCGGCCACCCCTCCAAANNCATTAACCACTCGGCCACCCCTCCGTGCGAACCCGTAACAATCAATCGATCGGGGTTGGCGTAAGAGAGTGTGCGTCTTAGGGATATCGGGCTGCGCCGTCAACTGCTTGGGAAGCGTTTAAGGGTCCCGATTGGCACCGACACGGCAACGGTCTATGGATGAGCGCATGCGCAAGCCTCATCCCAAATCCCCGCGGTTCAAACCGACGAACGATCGTCAGCAAAAGCCGGACCGCACCCCACAGCGTCCTGCGACGGCCCAAGGTCCAGGCGGATCGATACCTGCCCCCTCAGTCGGGCGTGCATTGATGCTGTATGGTATTCACGCAGTCACCGCAGCCTGGCTCAATCCTGCAAGACCGTGCCGCCATCTTTATGGAACACCGCCTGCTCTGGCAGCCCTTGCGCCGACAATTGCGCGCGCGGCGGCATTGGGACTAAAACGGCCTTCGCCAATTTCCCTCGAACGCGACGTGATCGAAAAGCTACTGCCGATGGGCGCAGTGCATCAGGGGTTGGCTCTCGACGCCGAGCCTCTACCGGAAATCGATCTGGAAGACGTGTTGATTGAAATCGGCGCGGGGCCGGCAACGCTCGTGCTCCTCGATCAGGTGACCGATCCGCACAATGTCGGGGCGATACTCCGGTCGGCAGCCGCGCTCGGCGCCAAGGGCGTTATCGTTCAATCGCGCCACGCGCCGGAAGTGACAGGCGTTATGGCAAAAGCGGCATCGGGAGCGGTTGAAATTGTGCCGTTGCTGCGCGAGACGAATTTGTCGCGCGCCATCGAACGCCTGCGCGCCGAAGGCTTTTTTGTAATTGGACTGGATGAAGCAGGCGAAGTGACGATCGCCGAAATGGCGTTCGGCGAGCGCGTAGTCCTGGCATTGGGCGCCGAAGGAGAAGGACTGAGACGATTGGTAGCCGAGAATTGCAGCCAATTGGTCTCGCTGCCCACCCAACCACCGATCGGCAGCCTGAACGTTTCGAATGCGGCGGCAATCGGGCTTTATGAAATCGCCCGACGCCGTTTCGTCTCATCATAGTCGCTGCGCGGCAATTCTCTCGCCACGGCAATAGTACTCAATTTGGGCGTGAGCTAGATAAGCTTACGGCTTTGAATTGTCAGCCGCATGAGTAACGTCATGGCCCAACGCCGAAGTATCTTTGCCTGCGCCGGCAACGGTGTTGCATGCCGCAGCCATCAAGGAAATTGCGAGAAGGCCGGCAACCATTACAGCTTTGCTTCGAATGTCTTTGCTCATAATCTGTTCTGCCCTTTATTTGGCGCCAGCCGATGCTGACGGTTCCCACAAATAACCCCAATATCGTCCGGAAGTTCCTTGCCATCTTCGCGCGACCAAACATCACTGAGATCCGACAATGACAACTGAGTATGTGACGGTCGCGGTATCCGAGGACGTACCGGTCGGGACTTGCAAAGCCTTCAGTGTTGGGAGCAACAAAATTATCGTTGCCCACCTTTCCGACGGATTTTACGCGGTCGAGAATCGCTGCTCGCACGCCAATAGCCCGCTGCTGACCAATAGAATCTATCGGGGAAATCAGATTGCTTGCCCGGTTCACGGGGCTCGCTTTGACCTGAAGAGCGGTTCGGCCAAAAGCCCGCCTGCCTTCATCGGTCTCGACACTTACCCAGTCAGAAACGTCGATGGGCAAATTGTGGTCGGACTGCCCGACTGAAGGCGGATTACTAAAAGCTGCTGGCGATGATGTTGATCGTGAGCGCCAGAATGATCATGTTGAAGAAAAAGGCCACGACACCATGAAACAGCGCCAGGCGGCGCAGAGCCCGGCCGGTGATCTGCACATCGGAAACCTGGCAGGTCATCCCGACGACATACGAAAAATACATGAAATCCCAATAGTCCGGCTGGTTTTCCGACGGAAATTGCAGCCCCCCGACCAGACCGTCCTCATCATTTTCATCTTCGGACGACCAGTAAAAACCGTGGGCGTAATGTAAAGTAAAGACGGTATGAACCAGCAGCCAAGATAAGATGATGGTGCCGACGATCGTCATTAGATAGAAGACGGGCTCATCGCCTTGCGTCGCCTTGATAGTCTTTTGGATATAGGCCAAAGCCAGCAAGCTGACTAAAGCGCCGCCAATTATCACCAGCAATATGACCGAGCGACCGAGGTCCTGAAGGGCGGCCCTTTGGCGCATATGTTCCTGAGTGCTGCGCGCCATCATTGCGGTTATCCACCCGATAAGCACCAGGACCCCAATATCCCAGCCAAGGATCGCCCGGATGGCCTTGCCGTGCCAGTGCGGGATTACCGCATAGGCAGCCATGCCCAATGCAACAGCGGTCACGAGGCGCAGCCACGGCACATAGGCAACACCGCGATCGCGCACTTTGGTCTCTGTGGGGGAGTTGAGCATGATCAGGTCAGTTCGCCTGGGAATCCACCCGAACCATCATCTTGCCCTTATGGGAAGCGCCGGATTGGAACAGAGTCTTAAACGACGCCAGCGCATTTTCGAGGCCGTCAGTTATGTCGACATGATACTTGATCTTGCCCTCTGCAAGCCATTGGCCAAGCTTGGCGCTGGCTTCGCCCAGGCGATGGAGATAGTCCAACAAGATGAAACCCTGGACCGACGCGCCCTTTAGCAGGACAGGGAGCATATCCAGGCCAGAGACCGGCCCCCCGTCAAGATTATATTGCGAAACCAGCCCGCACAGCGCCACCCGCGCACCCTTAGCCAAATTGGCCACAACTGCGTTGCCGACCGCGCCACCGACATTCTCAAAGTAGACATCGACGCCGTTCGGACAAAGGTCTCCCAGTCGTTTGCGCACATTTTCACGCTGATAGTCGATGGCATGGTCGAAGCCGAGTTCATCGGTCAACCACGCGCATTTTTCGGCAGATCCGGCGATGCCGATTACCCTGGCGCCCTGAATTTTGGCAATCTGGCCGGCAAGCGACCCGACTGAGCCGGCCGCACCTGAGACAACGAAGGTCTGCCCGGGCTTTACCTGGCCGACATCGATGACGCCGACATAGGCAGTGCCGCCGGCGCCCCCGAACAGGCCCTGCGCCGCAGAAAGCGGGAGTCCGCCCATGTCTGGAATTTTGTTCACGTCCGCGGCCGGCAAAACGCAATAGTCGCTCCAGCTTCCGAAGCCGCCGACGATGTCACCGGGCTTAATGCTGGGCGCGTTCGACTCTACAACCTTTCCCATGATTCCGCCCCACATCGGCATGCCGAGCGGGACTGCAGGAATATAGGTCGGTCCGGCCATCCAGCCGCGATTGGCGGGGTCGAGCGAAAGATAAAGCGTCCGAACCAAGACCTGGCCCTCTCCCGGTTCGGGCATCGGCAATGATTGGAGCTTCAGCGCGCTGTCGAAATCGTCGCCGACAGGTCGCTGCACCAAAACCCAGCTCCGGCTTATTTCGGCCATCTCTATTCCCCGTAATTTTAAGATTGTTGCGTCAGCATTGCTTGATTGACGCTAGAGCGCAGCGGGGTCGACCCTGACCAGAAGCTTCCCCATGTGCGGCGCACCGGGTGTAAACAGCATTCTGAATGCAGCGACAGTATTTTCCAGCCCATCGACAATATCGGCCTTGTGTTTGAGCTTTCCGCTTGCCGCCCAATCCGCCAGAGCAGCGTTTGCGGCATCCAGCCGGTCGAAATGATCGATCAAGATAAAGCCCTGAACGGTAACGCGGTTCAGCAGAATCGGGCCAAGATCCAATTCCGGCCCCGGATTGGCGAATTTCGCCATCGAACCGCACAGGACGATGCGCCCGCGCAAAGCCATGCAGGAGGCGATTGCGTTCGTCAGGGGACCGCCGACATTATCGAAATAAATATCCACACCCTTTGGACACAGTGCCTTGAGGCGCGCAGCTACATCCTCGCTGCGATAGTCGATTGCGTGATCGAAGCCGAGTTCGTCGGTCAGCCAAGTGCATTTCTCCGGAGATCCGGCAATGCCGATCACCGTGCAGCCTTGGATTTTGGCAATCTGCCCGACTAGCGAGCCGACGGAACCGGCCGCCCCCGAAACGACGAGAACCTCTCCCGCCTTGGCTTTTGCTATATCGACCACGCCGACATAGGCCGTACCGCCGGATAGACCGAACAGGCTCTGTGCCGCATAGAGCGGAAGGCCGCCCAAATCAGGCAGCTTGTTCGTCATATCGGCGCCCATGAGGCAATAATCGGCCCAGGCGCCAAATCCGCTGACCAGATCGCCAGCCGCAAACCCGGGAAGGTTGGAACGCTCGACCCTGCCGAGCACAAAACCCCACATCGTCGCGCCCAATGGCACCTGCGGTATATAGGTGGGCATCATCATCCACCCGCGATTGGCCGGATCGAGAGACAGGTAAAGACTGCGTACCAGCATCTGACCCGGCCCGGGTTCGGGCATCGCGATATCGCGCAGTTTCAGCGCAGATTCGAAATCAGTTCCGACTGGATAGGACTCGAGCACCCACCCGCGATTAGCCTTATTCATGACGCCTCCCCTAATCCCATTGATGGGATTTCGTTTTCATATCCTTTTCGGGCTAGAGCTTCCGGAAGCGGACCGCCTGTCGCCCAATCGAGCAGTTCCACCGTATGTACCACAGGGGTCCCTGTGCCCCCCGCCAACTGCGTGATGCAACCGATATTTCCGGCCGCGATTATATCGGGCGCAACGCGAGCGATATTGGCCAGCTTTCGTTCGCGCAGTTGGTCGGCAATTTCCGGTTGCAGCAGGTTATAGGTCCCGGCCGAACCACAGCACAGATGGCCCTCGGGAACGTCGCGAACCGCGAAACCCGCGGCCGCCAGCAGAGCCTTGGGCTGAGCAGTGACTTTCTGGCCATGCTGGAGCGAACAGGCAGAATGATATGCAACGGTAAGACCGGCGCCGACCGACGATTTGATGCCCAGTCCGGCAGCGAACTCCGTGATATCGCGGGCTAATCCCGAGATACGCTGCGCCGGTTCGGCCCAAACTTCATCGTCACGAAACATATGACCGTAATCCTTGATTTCGGTGCCGCAGCCCGAAGTATTGACGACGATCGCATCCAACCCACCCGAGTCCAATTCCTCAGTCCATGTTCGGATGGCGGCAAGCGCCAACTCACGCGCCTGATCGGCCTTTCCGATATGATGCACGATCGCCCCGCAGCACCCGGAAGCGCCGGGGACGACGACATCAACTCCGTGTCGCGTCAGCAGGCGGATCGTTGCGTTGTTAATCTCGGGTGCGATCACGCGCTGTGCACACCCAGTCAGGAGCGCGACACGCGCATGCGCCTTGCCCTCGGCAGGGTAGAACGTCTGTCTTGCGCCCGCTTCTTGTTTCGGCAATCTGGCAGGGGCGAGCTCCAGCATCGCAGCCAGCCTACCTGAGGTGAAGCGCCCCAGTGGCCGAAAGAATCGAGCGGCCTGCAAAACGGGACGGAACCGGCCGGGATAGGGCAAAATCCAGGCCAAGATAGCCCGAAGAGCTTTGTCGATTAATGGTCGATCGTATGTTTTCTCGACATGTTCGCGGGCGTGATCGATCAGATGCTGGTAATGAACGCCTGAGGGACAAGTCGTCTGGCAAGAAAGACAGGACAGACAACGATCGACGTGAAGCGCCACTTCATGCGTGGCGGGCCGATCATGCTCAAGCATGTCCTTGATCAGGTAGATGCGGCCGCGCGGACTATCGAGCTCATTGCCCAGCAGGCTGTATGTTGGACAAGTCGAGAGACAAAATCCACAATGAACACAGGCACGCAGGTTACGTTCGCTGTCGCGAGTAGCAGAATCGGTCAGCTGTTCGGCTGTAAAACGGGTTTGCATCAGCTCTCCAGACTCAATCGTCCCGGAGACAGAATACCGGCCGGGTCGAAGGCTGATTTAACGCGCCTCTGCAATGCCGCCAGCGCCGGCGGCAGAAAATTGAAAATCTGAGTTTTGGCACGGCAAGCGACAGGGGCACGCATCAGCGTGGCATGTCCGGACGGCAACAGGCTGCGCACAAGTTCGGCATGAGCCTCGTCCTTTGATGGCATAGCTAGCCAGACAAGCCCGCCGCCCCAATCATAAAAGGCCTCAGCCGAAGTCGCTTGAGCGATCGCCGAGACGGTACCGGCTGCATCCGCCGCGGGTAATGAGATGCGCCAGACAATATGGGCCGGATCGACCAGCGGGGCCACGTCCCGGATTTCTCGCCATACGCAGGCACCCTCCTGTGGATCCAGCGACAGATATTGGATGTCTCGCGCAAAACGCATCTCCAATGTCCGCAGACGGTCCGCGACCGACGGTCCGAAGCCTTCCAGTCGAATCAATGTCGCCGATGTCCCTGACCGACTGACAGGCACCACTGCAGAGCGCCGGGCGGCTGCCTCGGGAAGATGTGCTGCCCCCGAGATTTCGAATGGACCGCCCAACAGGTCGCTGAGCAGGCGAATGGCCGTAGGCGAATCGAGCCCCGTGGCGATGATCGTATGGCTGACTTCCGGGGATGGAATGAGCTTAATTGTGATCTCGGTCATAACGGCCAGGGTCCCGTGTGAGCCGGCAAGCAGCTTGGGCAAATCGAAGCCCGTTACATTCTTGACGACCCGGCCCCCGGATTTGAAATGTTTTCCGTCTCCGCCGACTGCGAGAGCGCCGAGAAGATGGTCCCTTATTGCGCCTGCCTTGAAGCGCCGAGGTCCCGACCAGCCGGACGCTACGGTGCCGCCCAGAGTCGATCTGCAATCGTTGCCGAACAGCGCACCGAACTCGGGCGGTTCGAAAGCCAGGCATTGGCCCCGCTCGGCCACCACGGCAGCGATGTCGCTGATTTTGGTCCCCGCCCAAGCAGTCAGAACCAGTTCGTCGGGTTGGTAGAGCGTGATACCCGCAATGGCGGAAAGATCGAGAACCGATTCGTCGTCTCGTAGCGGCCGTCCAAAGGCACTTTTACTTCCGCCACCCAGCACATAAACCGGATGAGGCCGGTCCCTGAGGAAGTCGGCGATCTCGTCGGCATTTGTGGGCTGGAATCTTGTTGGGGACTGCATGCGCCCGTATGTACCGATAAGATGCGCCCAAGCCAATCGACGCGATCAAGGCCCTGACAGTTAACATCTTCCCCCGGCTGAATCCGGAGGATTTTCGGGAGGTTTGAGGCTCCGTTCAGTTCGCACT
>PLTD01000039.1 GCA_003165335.1 Rhodospirillales bacterium
CGCCATCCGCAAAGCGGTCATCGAGGAAGGTGCGGCAACACTGGATTTATGGCGGGAGCCCTTGGCCAACTCGCCCTTTAAGCCTGCAGCGGAAAACCTCGCCCATTATCTCGCCCTTCGCCGCCGGGACCTCCGTGCTCTTCAGCCAGCGCTCGCGGCCTATGGACTTTCATCGCTGGGCCGAAGCGAGGCACGGGTGCTCCCTGCCCTGGATGTGCTGGTTACAACGCTGGGACGACTGGCCGGACTGCCTGCGTCGCCTTACCCCGCTACGACCGATCTCGAGGCCGGCCCGACTATGTTGAATGGTGAGAAGGATCGTTTTTTCGGTCCCGATCCGGCAGGACTGTATACGCGGATCATGGTTACGCTGCCGACCGAGGCGGGTGCGGATCCAGCGTTTGTTCGGCGGCTGGTCGCGGCAGGGATGAACTGCGCTCGAATCAACTGCGCCCATGACAACCCTGAGGTTTGGTCCGCAATGATCGACAATGTGCGCGCTTCTGCACACAAACTCGGCCGTGACTGCCGTGTCTTGATGGACATAGCGGGTCCCAAATGCCGCATCGAGACCTCACATGTTAAGAACAACGCGAGGCTGTACCGAGGCGACCAGATCGTTCTGGTAAAGGATTTCGACGACGCCAGCGTCCATGACAAGGCAATTGCCACAATCACTTTCCCGGATATTCTGCACGCTCTTGAGCCCGGAGCCGAGGTCTGGATCAACGACGGCAAAATCTGCTCGCGCGTCGTGTCGAACCAGGGCGGACGTGTGATTCTGGAAATCTACAGCGCTCGCGCCAAGGGAGAAAAACTGAGGGCTGAAAAGGGCGTGAATTTTCCCAGCACACCGCTCAATCTGCCGGCACTGGGTGTGGCCGACCTCAAGGCGCTCGATTTCGTCGCACGCCACGCAGATCTGATCGGCTTTTCCTTCGTCCAGCGCCCTGCCGACATCGCGTTGCTGGATCAAGAGTTGCGAAAACGCCGCCAAGGGAAAATGGCGGACAAGCCGCCGCAGCCGGTAGTCCTCAAGATTGAGACATGCCTTGCGGTCCAGAACCTGCCGCAGCTTATCGTTGCCGCCTCCGCGACACGGTCCGTTGCCGTGATGATCGCGCGCGGCGATCTGGCGGTCGAGCTGGGCTTTGCCCGCATGTCCGAAATTCAGGAGGAAATTCTGTGGCTGTGCGACGCGGCCCATGTGCCGGTCGTCTGGGCGACTCAGGTGCTGGATAATTTCGTCGCCAACGGCAGCCCCAGCCGTGCCGAAGCGACTGACGCCGCAATGTCTCAACGCGCCGAATGTGTCATGCTGAACAAGGGACCGTTTCTGGTCGAGGCCATCGGTTTTCTGAAAGACATATTGCGGAGAATGGACCGCCACCAGACTAAGAAATTCGCCCGCTTTGGCCCGCTCAAATCATGGGAACGGCTCGACATGAAATGTTAAGCGGGAGCATAGGAGTGACAGCAACCGTCTTTCGATCACATCGAAATGGCTGGATCGATGAACATGAAGTACCAAAAATCCTCTAGCTCTGGCATTACAATAATGAAATGATATGTGGTCCGTCTGAATTACGTCTCGTTTCTGCTCGTTCGAACACTATAAACATACGAATAATAATCATATAACATTTGGATTATATTCACCGTACCAACGCAACCATCTCGCCGAGGATAATGCGCATGACCGCGGACAATCTGATGGGGCCGGGAAACCTTACGGACCGTATTGCGGCGGAGATCGCCGACAGTTTCGACGAAGAATTGGAAATGGAGCTGGACGACGGCCGCCTGGAAAAGCTGCTGGATATTTATGGCGAGCATCCCGATCGGCCGACTGTGGATCGGCATATCTATTTCAAGGAGCTATTCCGGCTGCAGGCTGAATTAGTGCGGCTGCAGGACTGGGTCGTGAATCAGAAGTTGAAGGTCGTCGTTCTGTTCGAAGGCCGAGACGCGGCCGGCAAGGGCGGGGTGATCAAGCGGATCACCCAGCGCCTCAATCCGCGGGTCTGCCGCGTTGCCGCCCTGCCCGCCCCAAGCGAGCGGGAACGGACGCAATGGTATTTCCAGCGCTATGTCTCGCATCTGCCGGCCGGCGGCGAAATCGTCCTGTTCGACCGCAGCTGGTACAATCGATCCGGCGTCGAGCGCGTAATGGGCTTTTGCTCGGAAGACGATGTCGAGGCGTTTTTCCAGATGGTCCCGCAATTCGAAAAGATGCTGATCAATTCAGGGACGATCCTGATCAAATACTGGTTCTCGATCACCGACGACGAACAGCATCTGCGTTTCCAGATGCGTATTCACGACCCCATCAAGCAATGGAAGCTGAGCCCGATGGATTTGGAATCGCGCCGCCGCTGGGAGCAATATACCAAGGCCAAGGAAGCGACGATGGAGCGCACACATCTGCCCGGATCGCCTTGGTGGATCGTCGAGGCTGTAGACAAGAAGAAGGCCCGACTGAACTGTATCAGCCATCTGTTGAGCCAGATTCCCTATCAGGACGTTCCGCACGAGCCCGTCACCTTGCCAGACCGGGTGCATAATCCGAACTACACACGCCTGCCGCTGCCCAAGGACATGTACGTTCCGAATATCTATTAGTGATGAGTCAGAACGCAGCGCCATCATTTACGCTTCGCCAAGTTTCGACGAGCCCTATCAGAACCTTCAAAACATAAAACCATACCAGCTACAGGACGATTTCGATCACGTTTCAGTAGCGAAGATGCGAAGGTGAGGTGAAAACTCTTCAACTCCGAAGCGATGGCTTGGAAGCCGCACAAACGGCCAACCCGACAAGTCGTGGTTCCAAGCCGGAAGATCTTAAAGTCAGTCCCGCTTATGCCGCTTGAAGAATTCCGCCACGCGCTCCTCCGCGTCAGGTGCCAAACCCTCATTCTTGAATATTTCTAAGGCGTGGGCTTCTTGCAGTGGAAGAGCGTCGGTCTCGATTAGGACGCGTTTGCTGACTATATTAGAAAACCAAGAATTGGCAACGATCTGCGCCGACAGCGCGGCCAGTTCTGTCTCAAAACTATCATCGGGGTAGCAGAAATTGGCGAGATGAATATCCTCGGCCTCGGCGCCGGAAAGCGAGCGGCAAGTGAAAATCATTTCGCGCGCCTTTGCTGAACCGATAGGGCGCGGCAATCGCAAGCTCAATGCCCAAATTGGGGTCAAGCCCCATTGCCCGTAAACTTCCGAGAGTTGAGCCGAGGTCGAGGCCACGATCAGGTCCGCCGCGAGCGCCAGTTCCAGCGCGCCGGTCGAACATTGTCCCTGCACCGCGGAGATGACCGGCTGGGGCAGGTTTGCGAGCTTCTCGATGACGTCGGACTGGTAATGCGGCTTGGCGTGCCCTCTCACCTGATCGGCCACCTCAACCATATCATAGCCGGCAGAAAAAGTACCCCCGCCCCGCGCAAGATCACCAGGACCGTTCGCCTAGTTTCGCGCGCGATTTGGTCGATATGCTTTTCAAGCTCTTCGAAAAGATCCTTGGACAATGCGTTTAGCTTGTCCGGCCTGTTCAAGGTCAGAGTTGCAATCCCCTGATTATCTTCCCGCAGAACCAGGCCGGTCATTCAGCGCCTCCAAAGATTCATTCCACCAACCGCCGCCGAGAGCCTGAAACAGCCCGACGGTATCAGAATAGCGATTCGCCTGGGCCTGCACCAATCCCAACTCAGCCTGGAGATAGGTTTGTTCGGCGTTCAACAGCGCGACATAGCTGATCGTCCCGAGCTTGTACTGGCTGGACGAGAGATCGAAGGTCTTCTTGGCGGCGCGGGCGGACTCTGCGGACGCCTTCAGCGCGTCGGCATCCGACCGCAACGCGTGCAACCCATCCGCGACGTTCTGGAATGCGGTAACCACCGTTTCCTTATATTGGGCCGCTGCCTGATCCATCGCTGCATCCGCTGCACGTCGCTTATGAATAAGAGCGCCGGCGCCGCGTGCCTGCTCGCGGGATTGAGCGCGCTCTCCGGCCCCAGGCATGGCGGCGCGACGGCAGCGCTTACGCGCATGCTCGATGATGCCGGGCGCGAAGGGGCGGAAGCGACAATGCGGGCATGGCTGGACCGGATCGGCGCGGTACCCGGTTTCGGCCACCCGCTCTATCCCAATGGCGACATTCGAGCGATCGCGCTCGGTGACGCGCACAAGCCCGATGCCCTCGTGCAAGAACTGGCGGAACACGTCCGGAAGGCGACCGGCCAGTTGCCTAACATTGACTTAGGGCTGGTCGCGCTCGCTCGCAGCGCTGGCTTACCAGCCGATGCGCCCTTCACCATATTCCTGCTCGGGCGCAGCGTCGGCTGGGCTGCCCATGCCATGGAGCAGGCGCTGGAGGGCGGGTTGATCCGCCCTCGCGCCCGCTACGAAGGCGCGCTGCCACAGGCATAATCAATTATTACTGTCTGACGCCCGGTTACGCCGTTCATTTGCATTCTGACAAGTCCGGTCATTCCATGACTCATGACAGATGATCGCTTTCGGGCGTCAGTTCGTAACTTCATGTGACGTTCATGGGCGCAGCCCTGCCAAGGCAAAACATCGATGGGGAGAATCGTGACCTCTGCCGTCGGAGGCCGACGTCTCATACTCCCGACCTACGAAACATCCATGCCAACCGGCTTCGCCTCGTATGGACTGGTAGTTTTCGATTGCGGCAAACCTGCCTTGTCTCCTACAGCTTTGGTTCATTTGAAGATCGGAACAGGGAAGGGCGGAATATGGCTTTGCTGGATGCGTTTCGGCTGGATGGGAAGGTAGCGATCGTGACCGGGGCAAGCCGCGGGATCGGCGCCGGGATTGCTGCGGCGTTCGCGGAGTGCGGGGCCGATGTTGTGATCGGGGCGCGCAGTGAGGCGGCCCTGGCTGAGGTCACGGCGCAAATCCGCGGCTTCGGGCGGCGCGCGGTCGCGTTGCCGTGTGACCTGACGGATGTTCGCCCGATGCAGAGCTTAGTTGACGCGGCGATGGATACGTTTGGCCGGATCGACATCGTGGTGAACAATGCCGGCGGAACTGGACCGGCGCCGTTCCTCTCCGAAACCGCCGAGAGCTTCGAGGGGGCATTCCGATTCAACGTCACCACGGCATTCGAGCTGACCCGGCTCGCCGCGCCTCGCATGCTGGAGCGGGACGGGGGCTCCGTGATCAACATCGTCTCGGTTATGGGGCAGCTGGCGGATCGCGGCTATTCCGTCTATGGCACCGCGAAGGCCGCCATGATCCAGCTGACGCGACTGAATGCGGCGGACCTCGCGCCGCGCATCCGCGTCAACGCGATCGCGCCGGGCGCCATCGCCACCGACGCGCTAGCCGGCGTGCTGAAGAGCGAGGAGCTCGAGCGCCTGATGATCCAGGGAACGCCTTTGCGGCGGCTCGGGCGAGTCGAGGATATCGCACTAGGCGCGGTCTACCTGGCCTCGCCGGCCTCGGGTTACGTCACAGGCAAGGTGCTGGCGATCGACGGCGGGATCACATTCCCGAATCTGTCCCTGAACCTGCCGGACTTGTGATCGGTGGCGGCTGCAAGATGGAGCGTCACGCGCGGACTTGATCCACGCACGCACGTTCTGAAGTCGCTAAAAGACGCGGAGCACCATTTCTGCAGGCGCAGAAACCATGAGAGCGCTTCCGACAAGATTCTAACTCGTTGCCTCTTCCTTCGTTGGACCAGCGCAAGGTGAGGCTTTTCAGCGCTTTGGGAGCGCTTTCCCCAGCTGTTTCCTCGACTCAGTTAGAGCTCACAACCGCTAAGTCTTACTCTGGCCGATTCCGGAATGGCAGCTTTGGACGCAGAGGCCGTGGAAAGCTGCAGTTCGCTCGGCATCGATCGAACGGATGTAAATACGCATCGCTCTGTGACTCCTTTCGGCAAGGGGGTCAAACGGCCGAGTTCTTGATTTCCATAGATCTGAGACGCGTGGCCTCATGCCGAAGAGTGTCATTTCGCGGCGCCGGTTCACACCAGCTATCGCGAGGTCGCCGATGGCTTATTCGGGGTCGGAGATATTTCTGGGAGAGATTGGAAAAGCCACGACGTGCGTGATCGCAAGATTCGCCTCGTACGTTTCGGCATCAACATGATGCAAAGAGATTATCGGCGTCTGCTGCTTCATCCCTATCGTCGCCGATGATGAACATAAATCTTACCGACGCACATTGGGTTCAAAGCTATACCCGCCGAAAATGCTCGATCAATTGCCGGCCCGTGCAGAACTTGCGCCAATAGGTGACTTGCCGTTGGATCAAGTCACTTGGCATTGCGAGCGGCGATCCAATCCTGCCATTCGGGTGTCCCGGCCAGCGGCGGGCTTTTATTGGCGCGCGTGAATTTCAGCCAATCCTTCCAGTCCTGGGTCTCGTAGGGCCATTTTTCCCGTTCGATGCACCAGGCCGGCGGCTCGGGATCGAGAAATACCGCCAAACGCTGTTCGCGCGTGAGGCAGCGCGGGACCGAGGCCTTTGCGCGCGACACCAATTCCTGGGTGCTGGTCAATAACGGCCAAACCCGCACCTCGTCGCCGGAGGCCGTCAGGGCGCGCTTGCCGTCCGGGCTGAACGCGGCGCTTTTCACGGACGTCTCATGACCCGTAAGCGGAGCCAATATCTGCTTGCCGGTTTGCGCGTCCCATAGCCGCGCAGTCTTGTCGACGGACGCGGTGACGATACGCTTGCCGTCGGCGCTGAACGATGCGCTCAAAACCGAATCCGCATGGTCCGTCTGCAGGGCGCCGACGGGTCTGCCCGTTTCGGCGTCCCACAGCTGCACCGTCTTTTCAAAGACAGGGGTTGCGGTAAAGGAGGCCGCGGCAGCGCCGATGCTTGCCATCGATGTCGTGACGATGCGCTTGCCATCGGGGCTGAACGACGCGCTTGTCATGAAGCTCGCATTCCCCGCGAGCGGCGCGCCGATCTGTTTGCCGGTTTGCGCGTCCCACAGCCGCGCGGTCTTGTCGAAGGACGCGGTCAGGATACGCTTGCCGTCGGGGCTGAACGACGCGGTCAAAACGGCGCCTGTGTGGCCGATCAGCGATGCACCGATTTGCTCGCCGGTCTCGGCATCCCACTGCCGCGCCGAATTGTCCGAGGATGCGGCGACGATGCGCTTGCCGTCCGGGCTGAACGCCGCGCTGTTCGCGCTGTCCGCGGGGTCGCCGAGCAGAGCGCCGATCTGGGTACCTGTCTGCGCATCCCAAAGCTGCGCAGTCTTGCCCACCGATGTGGTGACGATACGTTTGCCGTCGGGACTGAACGCCGCGCTGTTCACAAGCGATCCGCTGCTCATAAGCGGCGCACCGATGGGCTGACCGGTTTGGGCGTCCCACAATTGCGCGGACCCGCCCCAGGACGCGGTGACGATGCGCTCGCCGTCAGGGCTGAACGCCGCGCCTTTCACGAAGGTCACATGGATCGTAAGTGGCGCCTCGATTTGTTCACCGGTTTCGGCGCTCCAGACGCGCGCGGTCCGGTCCCACGACGCGGTGACGATACGCTTGCCGTCCGGACTGAACGCCGCGCTGTTCACGAACGCCTCATGTCCGGTCAGCGGCACCCCGATCGGCTGGCCGGTTTGCGCGTCCCACAGCCGCACCGTCTTGTCGTCGGACGCGGTGACGACGCGCCTACCGTCGGCGCTGAACGCCGCGTTTTTCACAATGCTCGTGTGACCGGTCAACGGTGCGCCGATCGGTGCGCCGGTTTGCACGTCCCACAGTCGCGCCGTCTTGTCGTCCGATGCGGTGACGATGCGCTTGCCGTCGGGGCTGAAGGCTGCGCTGTTGACGTTATCCGTATGGCCGGTCAGCGGCGCACCGATCTGCCGGCCGGTTTGGGCGTCCCACAACCGCACCGTCCTGTCGTAGGACGCTGTGACGACGCGGGTGCCGTCCGGACTGAATACCGCGCTCGTTACCCGATCGGTGTGGCCGGTCAGCGGCGCGCCAACTTGCTTGCCGGTCTCCACGTCCCACAGTCGCGCCGTCTTGTCGAAGGACGCGGTAACGACGCGCTTGCCGTCAGGGCTGAACGCCGCGCTATCCACCGAATCCTCATGACCGGTGAGCGCCGGCCCGATCTGCTGGCCCGTTTCCACGTCCCATATCCGCGCCGTCTTGTCGTAGCTGGCCGTGACGACGCGCTTGCCGTCCGGACTGAAGGCCGCGCCATAGAGAGCATCGTCATGGCCGGTGAACGGCGCCCCGATCTGCCGGCCGGTTTGTGCGTCCCACACCCGTGCGAAATTTCCCGACGCGGTCAGGATGCGCTTGCCGTCGGAACTGAACGACGCGCTATAGACGACCCGCTTGTCGCCCTGGAGGACTAGCTGTTCCCGCAAGGCGCGCCAGGCTTCGTCGAGCTGCAACTCAGCCTCGGCCACGACGGGGCGGGAATTAGCGGCCTCGCTGTCGGGTAGACCTTCCGCCGCTAGCAGGAGTGCCAATCCGGCATCGTTCTTCGCGCCCTGCTGCCGGGCCTGGTCGGCAAGGAACAGCGATTGATTGCTCAGGGCCCGGTCGCGCTGCTCGACCGCCATTCCGCGCTGCCAATAGGCCACGCCTGCCAGTCCGAGCGCCAGCACAAGGCCGGACCCAAGGGCGGCGCTCAGAATATTCCGGCGCCGTGTGGATGCCCTCCGGCTCTCCGCAATGAAAGCCTGCGCCGCCTCGATCGGAGCAGGCGCGCCCTCCGGCCGCGAGGCGATCCAGCGCTCAGCCTCTTCCAGCGCCGGCGAGCGCAACAGGAGTCCGTGCGGGCCGGGCCGGCCCGCCGTGACCCATCGTCGGGCTTGCTCGCCGAATTCGGTATGCTTGCGGACCCAATCGATGTCGGTCTTGAGCGCCTCGGACAGCCTGTCCATATTGTCGTCGAAGCACGCCATATCGTCGAAGAAAATGAAATTGAGACGCGCCAGTGCCTCGGGAACCGCCTTGTCTTCCACCCGACGATACACGACCGGCGCCAGCCGCTTGTTAAGCGATGCCGCGAACCTCACCTCTCGCTGACAAACCTCGGACGACACCGCGTCAGGACTGAGCACGAACACGATCGTGTCGGCTTGCACGATCAACGCCTCGATCCGCTTCCACCAATCTTCGAGAGCGTAGATTTCGGCGCGGTCGATCAGCGTATCGAATCCGTAGGCTTTCAGCCCGGCTTCGAGCCGATCGGCGAAAGCCATGTCCTTGCGCGAATAGGAAATGAAAATTTTGGCTTTGGACTGCCCTTTGCGGCCAGCGACCTCGACATCCCCCAAGCTCATAGCGTTGTTCTCGGCAATGCGGTTTCACCCCAATTGGGCGGCATCTGTGAATCCCGCCATCATATCACTCGTCGCGTACAACATGTGAAATCTTCGGCCTGACAGCCCCGCGGGGGTCGCCTCCTGTCTCGCCTCATTCGATTTTAACCTCGCGGTGGCGATCTCGGCACCCAACGACATCGCCATCCCTCGACGGGCCCCTTCTCCGCCACCGTGATCCCCGACGGCCGCCCGCATCCGGCGGCCACCGACAAGATCACGTAGGTTCCCATGTCCCCTCAACAAGCCGGCTTGCCGCGCTATTTGTGCATCCTTTGATATCTCCTCGGAGAGATTTAAATCGAATAAGAAATGGCAAGCACTTCGTTGACGACGTAGGTCACCATCGGCGGCTGCTTTGTGGATATGTCTGCTTTCGAGCAGCGAACCCCGCGGCATGTAAGGCTTGGTTGGTGAAGGTTTCCGGATGCCGGCGATCACAGGTCGCGGGTCTGGGTGCGGGCCGGCGTCCGGAAACCGCCCAAGTACGAACCCGCGGGGACGCGCGCGACGTTATGGGGATTTGAAGATTCTGGTGCTTCGGTGCCGGGGGCGCGGCGCATGCAATTTGACGCTCAGCTACTACAAGGCCCAGTTCAGTCGGCTGTGCGCCAAGCACGGCGCCAAGAAAGCCTTTTGCGCCGTCGCCGCTTCGATGCTGACGGCGATCTACCACATGCTCAAAGATGGCGTTGAGCACAAAGACTTGGGCGTCAGCTACTTCGACAAGCGCTCCACCGACATCAAGGCCAAGCGCCTCGTCGC